>JALRCA010000152.1 GCA_023257515.1 Aeromicrobium sp. | reverse complement strand
GATCAACGGTGCGCTCGCCCGCACGCTGTGGCCTGACGGTGAAGCGATTGGCCAGTCCTTCCGCGTCGGCGATACCGGCGATCAGATGACGGTGATCGGCATCACCACTGCCACCCGCACCCGCGGACTCGACCACGCGCGACCTCGTCCAGTACAACGACGGGTTCCGCACGGGCCTGATCGGCACGCCGGAGCAGGTGGCCACGCGCATCGTCGAGTACAAGAAGCTCGGCGTCGACCTGTTCCTGCTCGGCTTCCTGCACTACCTCGAGGACATCGCCTACTTCGGCGAGAAGGTGCTCCCGCTCGTCCGCGAGCTGGAGCGCGCGGAGCAGCTCACGCCGTCGGTGTGAGCACCCAGCCCTGGAACACCCACCCCTGAAAGAAGAGTGCCCGCCGGAGCGGACAGGCCCCGGCGGGCGGCATCCCTGAAAGAGACACGAGGAGAACGATATGTCCACCACCGTATCCATCACCGTCCAGGAGGCGCTGAGCTCGTCGCCGTGGGCCGGCGCCGAGCGTCCGACGACGGCCGAGGGCTGGCTCGAGCGCGCCGCCGACGTCGCCGGGATCCTGGCGACCGACGCCGTCGAGCGCGACCGCGCCCAGGCCGTCCCGACCGCCGAGGTCCAGCTGCTCAAGGACTCGGGCCTCGTCACCCTGCTCGGTCCTGTCGAGCACGGCGGCGCGGGCCAGACGTGGGAGACCGCGTACCAGGTCATCCGCGAGGTCGCCTCGGGCGACGGCTCGATCGGCCAGCTGCTCGGCTACCACTACCTGTGGGCCTGGGCGGTGCGGCTGGTCGGCACGCCCGAGCAGATCGCGCAGGTCGAGGAGCTCTACACGACGAACGACTTCTTCTTCGGCGGCGCGGTCAACCCGCGCGACAACGACCTGACGATCACCGAGGACGGCGACGAGCTCGTCTACAACGGCCGCAAGTCCTTCTCGACCGGGTCCAAGGTCAGTGACCTGACGGTGCTCGAGGGCGTCCTCGAGGGCACCGAGAAGCACATCTTCGCGATCGTGCCGTCGCAGCAGGACGGCATCGTGTTCCACGACGACTGGGACAACCTGGGCCAGCGGCTCACCGAGTCCGGCGGCGTCACGATCACCGACGTCCGCATCCCGTGGGCCGCGGCCGCCGGCTACGTCGACAAGGAGCAGGTGGAGCTGACCTACGGCACGCTCAACCTGCCGACGATCCAGCTCGTGTTCAGCAACTTCTACCTCGGGATCGCCAAGGGCGGCCTCAAGGCGGCCACGGCCTACACGCGTGACAACACGCGGGCGTGGCCCTACGGCGGCGACGACAAGGAGCAGGCCCGCGACGAGTGGTACCTGCTCGAGGGCTACGGCCGCCTGCAGTCGCAGGTGTGGGCTGCCGAGGCGCTCGCCAACGACGCGGGCCGTCAGATCTCCGCGCTCCTGCACGCGGACCGCGAGGCCCTGACGGCCGAGCAGCGCGGCGAGGTCGCGGTGCGGATCGCGGCCGTCAAGCAGCTCGCGACGGACGCCGCGCTCGAGGTCGGCACCAAGATCTTCGAGCTCACCGGCGCCCGCGCCACGAGCTCGCAGGTCGGGCTCGACATCTACTGGCGCAACGCCCGGACCCACACGCTGCACGACCCGGTGGCCTACAAGCGTCGTGAGGTCGGGGTCTACGCGCTCCTGAACGAGCTCCCCGAGCCCACTTGGTACACCTGACCGCCACCCCACCCACGCCCCGCCCCCCCGCTGAGCGTGACGTTCTGGCTGCAACACGCCGTCTCGCGGCGCCAGATCGTCACACTCAGCGGGTGGGCGAGGGGGTGGTGGGGGTGAGTAGCACGGGTCGGGCGGCTGCGCCGATCGTCCTGAGGCCCGAGAACGGTCGGCGGACCGGTCGGCGCGCAGACACGATCACGACGTCCACCCACGAGAGGAACCCACCATGACCCAGACAGTCCCCTTCGTCGTCGACGGCCAGGGCACCGGCGTCGCCCAGGACCTCATCGTCGCCGGCGACAACGCGCACCAGTTCAGCGCCGACACGTACACGGCCTTCGGTGGCGCGGACGCCGCCCCCAGCCCCCTCGCCTACACCCTCGGCGCGCTGACGTCGTGCAACCAGATCACCGCGCAGCTCGTCGCGAAGGACCTCGGCGTCACCCTCGGCGCGTTCACGTTCCACGCCCAGGGCGACCTCGACCCGTCCGTCTTCGTCGGTGGCGCGGACGGCAACCCCAACTTCGACTCCGTCACGGTCGAGGCCAGCGTCGAGACCGACGCCGACGACGCGACGTTCGACACGCTCGTGAGTGAGCTCGAGCGCCGTTGCCCCGTCACGCAGCTCTTCAAGCGCAGCGGCCTGAAGTACACGTCGACGTGGTCGTCGCGACCGCTCACGGCCGCCTGAGCGTGCCGACCACCGAGGGCGTGCTCGAGGCCGTCACCGGCCTGCTGCCGTCCATCGCGGAGGGAGCCGCCGAGCGTGACCGCGCCCGGCGGCTCCCCCGCGCCGAGATCGACGCCGTCAGCGCCGTCGGCGGCCTCGCCGTCACGGTCCCCACGAGCCACGGCGGACCCGGCGGCGGTGCGAGCGCCGCGTTCGAGGTGACCCGCCTCCTCGCGACCGCCGACCCGAACGTCGCGCAGATCCCGCAGAGCCACTTCGTCTACCTGCGACTCGTCGAGCTGGCCGGGTCCGACGACCTCCAGCAGACGATCTTCCGCGACGTGCTCGCCGGCGAGCGCGTCGCGAACGCGCAGTCCGAGCGCGGCGGCCGCACCGTCACCGACATCCGCACCACGGTGCGCGTCGAGGGCGACGACGCCGTGGTCGACGGCGAGAAGTTCTACGCCACCGGAAGCCTCACCGCGCAGTGGCTGGCGGTGCTGGCCCGCGACCACGGCGGCGCCGACCACATCGGCTTCGTGCGCGCCGACGCGCCGGGCGTCACGATCGTCGACGACTGGACCGGCATGGGTCAGCGCACGACGGCCAGCGGCACCGTCCGGTTCGAGGACGTCCACCTGCCGCTGTCCCGCCTCGCCCCGCGCACCGAGGCCGTCACCAGTCCCTTCGGCTACGGCGCCCTGGCCCAGGGCGTGCACGCGGCGATCGACGCCGGCATCGCCCGTGGGGCCCTGACCGAGGCGGCCGCGTTCGTCCGCTCGAGCGCCCGGCCCTGGCACGAGGCGGGCGTCGAGCACGCGCACGAGGACCCGCTCCTCGTGCAGCGCTTCGGCGAGCTCGAGGTCGAGGTGCGGGCCGCCGAGGCGGCCCTCGCGTCGGCCGGCCGAGCCGTCGACCGGGTCGACGCCGAGCGCACCGACGACGCCGCCACCGAGGCCTCGCTCCAGGTCGCGACCGCCAAGGTGCTGGCCGATCGCGCCGCCCTGGCCGTCACCTCGGCGTTGTTCGAGCTCGGCGGGACCCGTTCGAGCGACGACACGCTCAACCTGCACCGCCACTGGCGCAACGCCCGCACCCACACCCTCCACGACCCCGTCCGCTGGAAGCTCCAGCACCTCGGTCGTTGGGCCGTGCGCGGCGAGGCCCCCACGCGCGGCGCCCACCTCTGACACCCCCTCGGAAGGACTCCCCTGCCATGACGTTGCGGTTCGACTGGTTCCTGCCCACCACCGGCGACAGCCGCGCCCTCGTCGGCGGCGGCCACAGCGTGCCCGCCGACGTGGGCCGGGCCGGCGGCTCGATCGACACCGCGGGACGGTTCCGCGAGCCCGATCTGCGCTACCTCGCGCACGTCGCCCGCACGGCCGAGGACCTCGGCTTCGACGCCGTCCTGACCCCGACCGGCACGCCGTGCGAGGACGCCTGGGTCGTCGCGTCGGCGCTGATCCCGGAGACGGAGCGCCTCAAGTTCCTCGTCGCGCTGCGCCCCGGCCTCATCACGCCGACGCTGCTCGCCCAGATGTCGTCGACGTTCCAGCGCCTGTCCGGGAACCGGCTCCTGCTCAACGTCGTCGTGGGCGGCGACCCGTCGGAGCAGCACCGTTTCGGGGACCGCGTCACGAAGGACGACCGCTACGCCCGGGCGGCGGAGTTCCTGCAGGTCTTCCGCGAGTCCTTCACCGAGGCGGGCTCGGACTTCACGGGCGAGTACTACGACGTCGAGGACGCCCGCACCCGCAAGCCGGCCCAGGTGCCGGAGATCTACCTCGGCGGCTCGTCCGCCGCGGCCGGGCCCGTGACCGCCGCCCACACCGAGGTCTACCTGACGTGGGGGGAGCCCCCGGCCGCCGTCGCCGAGAAGATCGCGTGGATCCGCAAGCTCGCCGACGAGGAGGGCCGCACCGTCCGATTCGGCGTGCGGCTGCACACGATCAGCCGCGACCGGTCCGAGCAGGCGTGGGCCATCGCCGACGACATGCTCGCGCAGCTCGACCCCGCCGACGTCGCCAAGGCGCAGGAGTCCATCGTGACGAGCGAGTCCGAGGGCCAGCGCCGCATGCGCGAGCTCCACGGCGGCGAGTTCGACCGCTCCGACGCCCGCTCGCTGGAGGTGCATCCCGCCCTGTGGGCCGGCGTCGGACTCATGCGCAGCGGCGCCGGCACCGCGCTCGTCGGCAGCCACACCGAGGTCGCCGACCTGATCGAGGAGTACGCCGCCATCGGCATCGAGGAGTTCGTCATGTCGGGCTACCCCCACGTCGAGGAGGCCTACTGGTTCGCCGAGGGCGTCCTGCCGATCCTGCGGCGGCGGGGCACGCTGGCAGTGACATTCTGACGCGACACGCCAGCGTGTCGCGGTAGATCCGTCACTCCCAGCGGCGGGGGCGGGTCAGAACGCCTGATGGGTGCCGAAGGTGCGCTGCCAGTAGGTGAGCGGGGCCGACTCGGACACGTTGGCCGTGCGGACGTGGCCGAGCACGAGGACGTGGTCGCCCGCCTCGACGAGCTGCGCGACGTCGAGCGAGACCCAGGCGTGCCGGTCCACGAGGGCCGGCACGCCGTCCTCGAGCTGCCATGGCACGTCGAGGAACTTGTCGTCGCCCTTGCCGGCGAAGCGCAGCGCGACCTGGTCGTGGTGGGCGGCCAGGACGTTGACGCCGATGCGGCCGCCGACGCCGATCTTGGCGAGCAGGTTCGAGCGACGGTCCAGCGAGACGAGCAGCATCGGCGGCTCCATCGACAGCGACGCGAACGCGCTCACCGTCGTGCCGTGCGGCGCGCCGTCGTGGAACGCGGTGACGACCGAGACGGCGGCGGCCACGTTGCCCATGGCCTGGCGGAACGACTTGCGCAGCACCTCGGGGTCCACGTCGAGATCGTGGTCGCTCATGCCACCGCCTCCTGCGTCGCGGCGCGGACCGCCGGGGCCCAGCGCTCCAGCCACGCCTGCTCGACGGGATCGGGCTGCGCGGCGCTGTCGATCAGGTAGAGCGCCGGCGTCGGCACCGTCGCACCGAGCTCGACCAGCACGGGCTTGAGGTGCAGCTCGGGCGAGAGCGCGTGCGCGGGACCGGCGCCGAGCTGCAGCGGCACGGCCACGACGTCCTGCAGGCCCGTCGACCCGGCGAACCGGTCGAGGAAGAGCTTGAGCAGCCCGGTGTAGGTCGCCTTGTAGGTCGGGGAGGCCACCACCACGACGTCGCTCTGCGCGACGCGGGCCACGGCCTCGGCGACCGCCGGGTCGTCCCAGCCCAGCAGCCCGGCCCCCAGGTCCGTCACGTCCACGGCGTGGCTGACGGGCGCACCGAGTCCCTCGGCCACGCGGTGCGCGGCGTCCCAGGTCCTCGAGCGCGGCTTGGGATTGCCGACGACGACGGAGATGTCCATGCCCGCACGCTAGGTGGGGTCATGCCCATGCCCCCACCGCGTCTCACGCGACGGACGTGACCTGCGGGACCGACACGAGCCCGTACAGTGCCCCACACCCGGGGCGTCGGCCGCGGCGGCCAGGACCCCTAACAGACGCCGAGCACCTTCCTCGCCTCATCCCGCATCGCGGGCATCGTCACAGCGACCCACAGCAGATTCCTACGGTGACTGCTCCCACCCCGTCGTGCGGACACCCCGCACCCCGAGCAGCACCGCGGCCACCCACCGCGTCAGGAAGGAACCACCATGTCGGACCAGCCCCAGATCGAGGCCCCGAGGTCCCGTACCGGCCTCGTCGTCGGCATCGTCGCGGTGATCGTCGTCGTCATCGCCGCCGTCGTCTTCTTCGTCACCCGCGGCAACGCCGACGACGACAAGCTCACCAAGGTCACGCTCGGCACCGTCGGCGCCAGCGACCCGTACTGGAAGACGTTCAAGACCAAGGCCAAGGCCGAGGGCATCGACCTGACCGTCAAGGACTTCGCGGACTACGCGCAGCCGAACCCGGCGCTCGACGAGGGCGCGCTGGACATCAACCAGTTCCAGCACCTCGTCTACCTGGCGGACTACAACGTCAAGAACGACAAGAAGCTCACGCCGATCGGCGCCACCGCCATCTATCCCCTGGGCCTGTTCTCCACCAAGGTCGACTCGGTCGAGGACATCAAGCAGGGCGACACCGTCGTCGTGCCGGACGACGACAGCAACCAGGCCCGCGGCCTGCTGATCCTGCAGTCGGCCGGGCTCGTCAAGCTCAAGGACGGCGGCACGATCTTCTCCAAGCTCTCCGACATCGACACGGGCGCCTCGAAGGTCAAGGTCAAGGCGATCAAGGCCGACCTGACACCGACCTCGCTGCCCGACGTCGCCGCCGCGATCATCAACAACGACTTCGTCGAGAAGGCCGGCCTGAAGTTCTCCGACGCGATCGCGACCGACGACCCGAAGGACAAGAACGCCCTCCCGTACGTCAACGTGTTCGCGGTTCGTCCGGAGGACAAGGACAACCCGACGTTCAAGAAGCTCGTCACGATCTACCAGGACGACAAGCAGATCACCGACGGCGTGCAGGAGGTCTCGGGCAACACCGCGATCCTGCTCAAGACGCCCGTCGCCGACCTGGTCGCCTCGCTCGCCGAGGTCGAGAAGCAGACCCGCGACAACCAGTAGTCGCGGCAACCGGTGTGGCTCGGTGAGGCAAATGCGGCCTGAGCCTCGGCGCTGACCAGGAACTTCCGACTCGTCCTGTCGAGCGAATCGACGAAGATGCCCTGGTGTTCGGGGTTGCTGCTTCGAGCCAGGAACAGAAAGTGCCGGCCGTCC
>JALRCA010000127.1 GCA_023257515.1 Aeromicrobium sp. | reverse complement strand
ATCAACTACCTCGCACTGCTCGGCTGGTCGCTCACCCACGACCGCGACGTGTTCACCCGCGAGGAGATGATCGCCGCGTTCGATGTGGCGAACGTGAACCCGAACCCGGCGCGGTTCGACCTCAAGAAGTGCGAGGCGATCAACGGCGACCACGTGCGGCTGCTGTCCGGCCAGGACCTGCAGGACCGGTTGGTCCCGTACTTCCGTGCCGCCGGGCTCGTGAGCGACCCCCTCACGGCCGACGAGGCTGCGATGCTCACAGCGGCGACGCCGCTGGTCCAGGAGCGGATGGCGCTGCTGACCGAGGCCGTCGAGATGCTGCGCTTCCTGTTCGTCGCCGACGACGACCTGCAGATCGACGAGGCCGACCGCGCCAAGGTGCTCGACGAGGCGGGTCTCGAGGTGGTCCGCGCCGCGCGCGAGGCGCTGGGCTCGATCCCCGAGACCACCGAGTGGTCGACCCCGACGATCGAAGGTGCGCTGCGGGCCTCGCTCGTCGACGGACTGGGTCTCAAGCCCCGCCTGGCCTTCGGCCCCGTGCGGGTCGCGGTCTCGGGTCGTCGGGTCTCGCCGCCGCTGTTCGAGTCGATCGAGCTCCTCGGTCGAAGCAGCACGCTGGCGCGCCTGGACGCCGTGCTCTGAACGAGGCCGGTTTGAGGGGTCCGCGCGGCGTCGGGTAGAGTGACTCCTCGGTTCGGGCACCGGTCGCGAGAGCGGGATCCGATACCCCCATGGGGTATGGTGTAATTGGCAACACAGCGGTTTCTGGTACCGTCGTTCTAGGTTCGAGTCCTAGTACCCCAGCGAAGATCGCGCCTCGCGCGCGGTCCGCGCCCCGTTGGTCTAGCGGTTATGACGCCGCCCTCTCAAGGCGGAGATCGCCGGTTCGAATCCGGTACGGGGTACGAGATCGTCCTGGTACGGTCTCCTCGACCCTTGGGTCGTGGCCCCGTTGTGTAGCGGCCTAGCACGTCGCCCTCTCAAGGCGGTAGCGCGGGTTCGAATCCCGTCGGGGCTACCAGTGCAGATCCCCTCGACCGGCAGCAGTCGGTCGAGGGGATCGCTGCGTCCGGGGCCGGTGTCTCGGTCGCTGTGACGGGCGTCTCAGTGCGCCCGGGGAACAACACGCGGACGCGGGATGGTTGCATCCATCATCTATGAGCGCCTCGTCCCGAACCTCGTACCGGATCACCTTCGTGGTGGTCGCCGCAGCCGTCGCGTCGTTCGCGCTGGTGCAGTCCATGACCATCCCGGTCATGTCGCAGATCCAGCAGCACTTCGACACCAGTCAGTCCACGGTGACGTGGGTGCTCACGGCCTACCTGTTGTCGGCCTCGGTCGCGACGCCCATCGTCGGGCGCATCGGTGACGCCGTGGGCAAGGAGAAGATGCTCGTCTTCTCGATCGGCGCCCTCGCGATCGGCTCGCTCGTCGCGGCCCTAGCCCCGACGATCGGCGTCATGATCGCCGCCCGCGTGATCCAGGGCATCGGCGGCGGCGTGCTCCCGATCGCGTTCGGCATCATCCGCGACGAGTTCCCCGCGGCCCGGGTGGCCGGTGCCGTGAGCGTGACGTCCTCGCTCATGGCCGTCGGCATGGGCGTGGGCATCGTCGTGGCAGGTCCGGTCATGAGCGGTCTCGGCTACGCCGGTCTGTTCTGGCTGCCGTTCGGGGTCACGGCTGCCGCCGCGCTGGCCGCGGTGGTCTTCGTGCCGGAGTCGCCGGTCCGCAAGCCCGGCCGCATCAGCGTCCTGCCGGCCGTGCTGCTGTCGACGTGGCTCGTGTGCCTGCTGCTCGCGGTCAGCCAGGGTGGGGAGTGGGGCTGGGGCTCGCCGGTCGTCGTCGGTCTGTTCGGCGCCGCCGCGTTGCTGCTCGTGGCCTGGATCCGGTCGGAGTCGGTCGCGGCGGTGCCGCTCGTCGACATGCGGGTCATGCGCACGCCCGCGGTCTGGACCACGAACCTGGTCGCGCTGCTCGTGGGCGTCGGCATGTACGCCACGTTCGGCTTCACCCCGCAGTTCAACCAGACGCCCGAGGTCATGGGCTACGGATTCGGCGCGAGCGTCACCGAGTCGGGACTGCTCATGCTGCCCTCGGCCGTGATGACCTTCCTCGCAGGTCTCGTCGCCGCGCGGCTCGCGTCGACGATCGGTCCCAAGACCGTCGTCGTGGCCGGTTTCGCACTCGCCGCCGTCGCCCTCGTGCTCCAGGCGCTGTGGCACGACGCGATCTGGCACATGCTCGTCTCGAATGCGCTCGTCGGTCTCGGCATGGGCGTCGCGTTCGCATGCCTCGCCTCGCTCGTGGTCGCCGCGGTCCCCGCGGACCAGACCGGCGTCGTCTCCGGCATGAACGCCAACATCCGCACGATCGGTGGCGCCATCGGGTCGGCGGCCATGGGCGGCATCGTGACCGCGCACGTCACTGCGTCCGGTCTTCCCACCGAGGCCGGCTACACGATCGGGTTCCTCGCCCTCGCCGGCGCGTTCACCGTCGCCGCGATCGCGGCCCTGCTGATCCCGGTGCGCTCGGAGCGCCAGATCGAGCGCGCCCTGGTCGCCGATCGTGACGCCGAGGCCCTCGCGGGCGCCTGAGCGTCGGTCGACGGCTCCCGGACCGTAGGGTGAAGCCATGCCCGATCTCCGCATGGCCGTCCTGATCGACGCCGACAACAGCTCGGCCAAGAAGCTCGACGCGATCCTGTCGCAGGTCGCGACGGTGGGGCAGGCCAACGTGCGCCGGGCCTACGGCAACTGGACCAAGTCCGAGCTCAAGAACTGGCCCACGGTGCTCAACGAGCTCGCGATCTCGCCGGTCCAGCAGTTCGACCTGACACGCGGCAAGAACGCGTCCGACATGGCGATGGTCATCGACGCGATGGATCTCATGCACGCCGGCGACGTCGATGGCTTCGCGATCGTCTCGAGCGACGCCGACTTCACGCCGCTCGTCATGCGGTTGCGCCAGTCCGGGGCCGAGGTCCTCGGCTTCGGTCAGGCCAAGGCGCCCGAACCGTTCCAGAACGCGTGCTCGCAGTTCTTCTTCCTGGAGTCGCTCAGCGACGACGACGACGATGCTGTCGAGGAGGACGACGAGAAGGAGCCCCAGGAGCGTGTGCCGACCAAGCGACGGACCGGCGCGGAGCTCAAGGCCGACAACCGCCTGCTCAAGATGTTGCGCAGCGCCATCGACGACGCAGCGGACGACGACGGCTGGGCGCACCTGTCGCAAGTCAGCAACCAGATCCGCAACCAGTCCTCGTTCCAGCCGCGCAACTACGGCTACGCCAAGCTGAGCGGGCTGATCGACGAGATCGATCTGTTCGAGCTGACCGACGACAAGAAGGCCGTGCGTCGGGCGCCTCGTCGCAGCACCCGCAAGGCCACGCGGAAGACGGCGTCCAAGACATCCTGATGGTCGCGTCCGATTCCCGCCAGAAGCTGTGGGTGGGGCACGTCATGATGGGGGCATGACACCTCCTGGGACCAGCGAGCACCGACAGCGTTACCGCGCCGTCGTCGCTCGTGACGCCCGCTTCGACGGCGTCTTCTACACGGCGGTGCGCACCACGCGCATCTACTGTCGGCCGTCGTGTCCTGCGGTCACCCCGCGCTCGGAGAATGTCGAGTTCCACCGCACGGCAGCCGCCGCCGAGGACGCCGGCTTCCGGGCGTGCCGACGCTGTCGTCCCGACACCACGCCCGGCTCGCCCGAGTGGGACGTCCGCGCCGATGTCGTCGCCCGGGCGATGCGTCTGCTGCGTGACGGCGTGGTCGAGCGCGACGGGGTCTCGGGACTGGCCGATCGGCTGGGGTACAGCGTCCGGCACGTCAATCGCGTCATCACCGCAGAGCTCGGCGTCGGACCGTTGTCGATCGCGCGGAGCGAGCGCGTGCGCACCGCCCGCGTGCTCGTCGAGACCACCGAGCTGTCGATGGCCGACATCGCCTTCGCGGCCGGGTTCTCGTCGGTGCGCCAGTTCAACGCCTCGTTCCGACAGGCGTTCGACCGCACGCCGCGCGAGATGCGCGACCGTCGCGGGCGGCTCGGCGGGGCCGACGTGCTCTCCCTGCGGCTCCCCGTGCGTCGACCGTTCGCCGCCGACGCGCTCGCGCAGTTCCTCGTCGACCACGCGGTCCCGGGACTCGAGCACGGTTCGGGACGCACGTTCGCGCGGGTGCTCGATCTTCCCCACGGACTCGGCGTCATCGAGCTCGGGCTCCACGACGACCACGTGGCCTGCCGGCTCGAGCTGCAGGACCTGCGCGACACCGCGGCCGCCGTCGCGCGGACCCGACGTCTCCTCGATCTCGATGCCGACCCGGCGGCGATCGACGAGGCGCTGGCGAGCGACGCGGCGCTGCGGGGGCTCGTGCTCGACGCGCCGGGTCTGCGGGTGCCGGGCGCTGTCGACGCGTTCGAGACGCTCGCCCGCACCGTGGTGGGTCAGCAGGTCTCGGTCTCGGGTGCACGCACGGTCATCGGACGAGTCGTCGCCGAGCACGGGCACCCGGTCGATCTCCGGCTGGCGCGCGAGCACGGTCTCACGCGTGCCTTCCCCCGGCCCGAGGTGCTCGCCGGACTCGACGTCGAGACCCTGCCCATGCCCCGATCTCGTGGGCGCACCGTCGTGGGGGTCGCCGCAGCGGTGGCCGAGGGACGTCTCGATCTCGACCCCGGCACGGATCGCGTCGCCGCACGCGCGGACCTGCTCGCCCAGACCGGCATCGGTCCCTGGACGGCGGACTACACGCTGATGCGCGGCCTCGGCGACCCCGACGTCCTGCTCGACACCGATCTCGTCCTGCGGCGCGAGCTCGTGGCGCGCGGGCTCGATCCCGAGCACACCGCGCGCTGGAGTCCGTGGCGTTCCTACGCCGGCATGCACCTGTGGCGCGCCAGCGCCCTCGACCGCGACCACCTCGAGAGGATCACCGCATGAGCACCCGCTGGATCGACTCGCCCATCGGCGGCCTGCGGCTGCACGCCGCCGCCGGTCTCCTGACCGCCATCGACTTCGACGCCTCGCCCCAGGGCACGCGCCGCGAGGACCCCCTCCTCGACGAGGTCGAGCGGCAGCTCGCGGAGTACTTCGCCGGTGAGCGACGTGACTTCGACCTGCCGCTCGCGAACGACGGCACCGAGTTCCAGCAGAAGGTCTGGAACGAGCTGCGGCGGATCCCGTTCGGCGAGACCGCGTCGTACGGCGAGATCGCGGCGCGACTCGGCTACGAGCGGGTGGTGTCGCGCGCGGTGGGAGCCGCGAACGGGGCCAACCCGATCCCGATCGTCGTCCCGTGCCATCGCGTCATCGGATCGAACGGCACCCTCACCGGCTATGCGGGCGGAGTGGAGCGCAAGCGCACGCTGCTCGCGCTCGAGCAGCCGGGCCTGTTCTGAGCGACACAGCGTTCACGGGACGTTCGCCTCGATGGGGCACACTTCGCCCATGGCGAAGAACTCCACGAAGTCGTCCAAGAAGTCCGAGAAGGCTGCGGCCAAGGTCAAGGACGTCGCGAAGGCCGAGCTCAAGGCGTTGCGCAGCGAGCTGAAGAAGCTCGAGAAGAAGGTCGGCTCGCTCGAGGCCAAGGCCGAGCGCTGGAAGACCGAGGCCAAGAAGCAGCGGTCCAAGACCGAGAAGCAGAAGGCCAAGGCGCAGAAGCAGCGCACCAAGAAGGTCGAGGCGCGCAACGCCCTCCAGGACGCGACGCGCAAGCCGGCCGGCGGTGAGTCCGGCCCTGACAGCCCGGTCGTCGACGAGGTCCCGGCGAGCCCGGCCGTCACCACGCCGCCCGAGGCGCCGACCACGAGCGAGACGCCCGACGAGACGTGGACCGTGACACGGCTGCGGGGCCTCGCCCGTGAGCGAGGCGTGACGGGGTACTCGCGCAAGACGAAGGCGCAGCTCCTCGCCGACCTGGCCTGACGTGCCTGTGGACGGCCCGCTCGACGATGGGCCGTCCACGCACGAGGCTGCGGGGCATGGACCGACCCGACGCCCTCACCGTCCGCGACCTCGACGAGCTGCAGCAGTGGTGGCGATTCGTCGTCGGCCCCTGGGGCTTCGAACGACGCCAGCTCTTCGTCGTGCTGGTCGCCGTGGACGGCACGGTCATGCCGTCGCTCATGAATGTCGTGGACCTGCCGCGACGGCCCGACGACGAGTCGCTCGACGGCCTCGCCGAGGTGCTGACGGGTCTGGCCGAGCGCGTCGGTGCACTCGACGGCAGCGTGGCTGCTCTCTGGGCGCGCCCGGGGGTGCGCGGCCCGAGCTCCGACGACGTCGTGTGGCTGTCGGCCCTCCACCGGGTCCTCTCCGCGCTGCCGATGCGGGCCTGGCCCGTCTACTACGCGAACGACGACGGACCCCGGCCGGCCGTGCCCGACGAGCTCGTCGCCTGAGAGTGGGGTTCCGGGCCGGGTGTCGGATTCCCAGGCTTGCCTGGGAATCAGCGCGCTGGGGCGCGCCGGGCATGGTTCTTGTGCGCTGGGCGTGGGTTGCAACGCGCGTATCGGGCAGGAAACCGTGCGAGGCCCCGGGCCGGGTGTCGGATTCCCAGGCTGGCCTGGGAATCAGCGCTCAGGCGCCGCGGCGCAGGGACTGGGAGAGGCGCTCGGCGGCGGCGGCGACGGCGGGAGCGTGCATCCGACCGGGCTGACGGGTCAGGCGCTCCAGCGGGCCGGAGACCGAGACCGCGGCGACGACCTTGCCGGAGGGGGAGCGGACGGGAGCCGAGACGGACCCGACGCCCGCCTCGCGCTCGCCGACGCTCTGGGCCCAGCCGCGGCGGCGCACCACCGAGAGCTCGGCGGCCGAGAACGTCGCCTTGAGCAGGCCCTTGTTCATGCGCTCGGGATCCTCCCAGGCCAGCAGGACCTGGGCGGCGGACCCGGCGGCCATCGTGAGCTGGCTGCCGACGGGGATCGAGTCGCGCAGGCCGGTCGGCCGGTCGGCCGAGGCGACGCACACCCGGTGATCACCCTGGCGGCGGTAGAGCTGGGCGGACTCGCCGGTGATGTCGCGCAGTCGCGCGAGGACCGGGCCGGCGGCTGCGAGCAGACGATCCTCGCCGGCAGCGGCGGCCAGCTCGCCGAGACGCGGGCCCAGCACGAAGCGGCCCTGCATGTCGCGCGCCACCAGTCGGTGGTGCTCGAGCGCGACGGCGAGACGATGGGCCGTGGGACGGGCGAGACCAGTCGCCGTGACGAGCCCGGCGAGCGTGGCCGGTCCGGGTTCGAGGGCCGCCAGCACGAGGGCGGCCTTGTCGAGGACCCCGACTCCGCTAGTGTTGTCCATACCTTGATACTGCCGTATCGCATTCTGAGATGCAAGCGCGTAGCATGGGCCGTGACCCGAGATCCGCGTCACGAGCACAACACCTAGCACAGGCCGGCACCGTCGCCGGTGGAGGAGTGGGAACGATGGGCAAGACCCTGGCCGAGAAGATCTGGGACGACCACGTCGTCCGCACCGCCGCAGGCGAGCCGGACCTCCTCTTCATCGATCTCCACCTCATCCACGAGGTCACGAGCCCACAGGCCTTCGACGGCCTGCGGCTCAGCGGCCGTCCTGTCCGTCGCCCCGACCTGACCCTCGCCACCGAGGACCACAACATCCCCACGACCGATCTCGACAAGCCGATCGCCGACCCCGTGTCGCGCACGCAGGTCGAGACGCTGCGTCGCAACGCCGAGGAGTTCGGCGTCCGCCTGCACCCGATGGGTGACATCGACCAGGGCATCGTCCACGTCGTCGGTCCCCAGCTGGGCCTCACCCAGCCGGGCATGACGATCGTGTGCGGCGACTCGCACACGTCGACCCACGGCGCGTTCGGCTCGATCGCGTTCGGCATCGGCACGAGCGAGGTCGAGCACGTGCTCGCCACGCAGTCGCTGTCGCAGGCGCGGCCCAAGATGATGGCCGTCGAGGTCGACGGTGCACTGCCCGAGGGCTCCACCGCGAAGGACCTGATCCTCGCGCTCATCACGCAGGAGACGACCGGCGGCGGTCAGGGCTACATCGTGGAGTACCGCGGCGAGGCGATCCGTGCGCTCTCGATGGAGGAGCGCATGACGATCTGCAACATGAGCATCGAGTGGGGTGCCAAGGCCGGACTGATCGCTCCCGACGAGACCACCTACGACTACATCCAGGGTCGCCCGCACGCGCCGCAGGGTGCCGCGTGGGACGAGGCCGTCGCGTACTGGTCGAGCCTGACGACCGACGACGACGCCGAGTTCGACAAGGTCGTGCGCATCGACGCCTCGCAGGTCACCCCCTTCGTCACGTGGGGCACCAACCCGGGCCAGGGCGTCCCGCTGTCGGCGACCGTCCCGCACCCCAGCGACTTCGAGGACGAGAACGAGCGCGCCGCCGCCGAGAACGCCCTGACGTACATGGGTCTCGAGGCCGGCACCCCGATGCGCGACATCGCGGTCGACACCGTCTTCGTCGGCTCGTGCACCAACGGTCGCATCAGCGACCTGCGACGCGCCGCCGAGCTCATCAAGGGCCACAAGGTCGCCGACGGCACCCGCATGCTCGTCGTCCCCGGCTCGGTGCGTGTCCGCCTGCAGGCGCAGGAGGAGGGCCTCGACGTCGTGTTCAAGGAGGCGGGCGCCGAGTGGCGTGGCGCCGGCTGCTCGATGTGCCTCGGCATGAACCCCGACCAGCTGACCCCGGGCGAGCGCTCCGCGTCGACGTCGAACCGCAACTTCGAGGGCCGCCAGGGCAAGGGTGGTCGCACCCACCTGGTCTCGCCCGACGTCGCCGTCGCCACCGCGGTGCTCGGCCACCTGGCCAGCCCCGCCGACCTGCAGCCCGTTCCCGCGAACGCCTGAGCCGAGAGGACCTCGTCATGGACAAGTTCACGACCCACACCGGCGTTGCGGCCCCGCTGCGTCGCAGCAACGTCGACACCGACCAGATCATCCCCGCCGTCTACCTCAAGCGCGTCACGCGCACGGGGTTCGAGGACGGCCTGTTCGCCGCCTGGCGCGGCGACCCGTCGTTCGTGCTCAACCAGGAGGCCTACCGCGACGCGACCGTGCTCATCGCGGGCCCTGACTTCGGCACCGGCTCGTCGCGCGAGCACGCCGTCTGGGCGCTGCAGAACTACGGCTTCAAGGTCGTCATCAGCTCGCGCTTCGGCGACATCTTCCGGGGCAACTCGGGCAAGGCGGGGCTGCTGGCGGCGCAGGTCGACGAGAAGCTCGTGCAGCGGCTCTGGACCTACGTCGAGGACAACCCGGGGGCGTCGGTGACGGTCGACCTGGAGTCGCGCACCGTCAAGGCGGGCGAGGGTGTCGACGCGATCGAGGACTCGTTCACGATCGACGACTACACGCGCTGGCGCCTGCTCGAGGGTCTCGACGACATCGCCATCACGCTCTCGCACGGCGACGACATCGACGCCTACGAGTCGCGACGCCCCGCGTTCAAGCCCGCGACGCTCTGACCCGAGCGCTCGGGGTCGGCACGCGCTAGCCTCCCAGCAGACGAACGGGGGAGGACGACGTGCGAGTGCGACGGCTGGTGACCGTGCTGTCGGTGCCGGCCCTGCTCGTGGCCGGGCTCTCGGCGTGCTCGGAGGTCAGTGAGGACGAGATGACGCGGTTGGGCGAGCTGCCGGGCGTCGAGGACGCCCGTCGCAGCTGCTCCCTCACGTGCCTCGTGTCCGTCGACGTCGAGCCCGACATCGCCGTCGACCAGCTCGCCCGGGTCCTGCGTGCCGTCCGCATCATCGACGCGAAGACCACGGACGTCGACGTCGGGCGAGCCGACTCGACGGCGCCCACGGCGCGTCGCCGCGTCGGGATCAGGGTCGAGTCAGGCGCACCGGCCGCGGGTGACACGGTGATCGCGCGACTCGCGACGCACGCGGTCGCCGACGGCTCGGTCGGTCTGAAGGTGACTCGAGGCCGGCGGTCGACGACCGTGAGCCTGTCGGCGGGCGATGGCGCGAGCGCGATGTTCGACGCGGCCGCCGCGTGGTGGCCGCGGGTCCAGCGCGTCCCGCGCTCGACGCTCGTGGCTGCGACGACGACGCCGGACGGCGACCGGACCCGCGAGGGCGGCCCGAGCCGACTGACCGCACGGACGTCGTTCCCGGCGGAACGGGTCCGTACGGCGAGGACGCTGCTGTCGAGCCCACGCAGCGACATCTCCGGATTCCTCGTCGACGGGTCACGCCTGCGGGTCGGCTCCTCCTCGGTCCGCGGGGCGAGCGATCTGGAACGCGCCGTCGCGGCGCTCCCTCGGGCTCGTCGCGCCGGGGTCGAGGTCGTCGTCGCGAGCAACGTCCTGACGACGCGCACCGAGGATGCCGCCGACGATGCGGCCCGGCGCCGGGTCATCCGGATCGCCGAGCAAATCGCCGGTGTCTACGGCAGCGTCGAGGACGGGACGGTCCAGCTCCGGGCCGAGGAGGCCCGGGCGGCGCGCGCGGCCGTCGAGCGGGCTCGGCGGGCCGAGCCGTCCGCGAAGGTCCCGATCACCGTGAAGCTGCAGACCTTCACCGAGGTCGAGCTCGGCACCGACGGCTCGACGGCGCTCGTGACGCTGGCCGGACGACTGACCGGCCGCGAGCGCGAGGTCTCGGTGCAGCAGCCGAACCGTGGTTCGCGTTCGGCGGAGCCGGATGGACCCGACGCCTTCGTCGGGGTGACCACCGACTCGCGGGACGGTCTGGCGACGACCGTCACGGCGGTCGCCCGTCGGATGCGCGGGTTCGAGGCCGATCTCTCGCTCGTGCTGTCGATCACGGCGCGCGATCCCGAGGGCCGCACGCCGCGGGCCATGCTGCGCATCGAGCGGCAGGACGGCACGTGGACCATCGTCGAGGACCCTGACGACCGCCGTCTCGATCCCGACGCCTCCGTGCGGCGGGCCTGGGCCGCCGGCTCCTGAGTCAGGACGTGACGGCGGCGTGGATCGCCGCGACCTGCTCGACCAGCGCCGGCACCTGCTTCAGCACGGCGAGCTCGGCCTCCAGCTCGGCGAGCAGGTCGCGCACCTCGGCGAGGGTCGTGCGGACGTCCTGGAGGGTCTCGTGGGTCTCGTCGAGCGTCCCGCCGACGGTCGACAACGTCGTGTCGACGCTGCCGAGCGTGCCGTCGACGCGGCCGAGGACGCCGTCGACGTTGCCGAGCACCTTGTCGGCGCGGTTCAGGATCGCGGCGGGGTTGCCGGGGAGCAGGGCCATCGGTGACCTCCGGGGTCGCGGGGCGGTGGTCGAGCAATCTACCCGGGGTCGCACGATCGTCGGGTCGGACCACGCGATCTGCTCGAACCGGGGACGCCGCGGTGGCGCGGGACCAGAATGTGCGCCATGTCGATCGAGGAGTCCACCAGGCCACCGAGGACCCGACTGCGCCGCCTGGTCGTCGGGTCGACGACGGTCGTGGTGGTCGTGGCCCTCGTGGCCGGGTACGTGACGTGGTGATCGAGGCCCACGGCGTTCGACGGCTGGGCAACGCCGTGGGCACGACCATGGCGCATGACCGGCTGCGGACCTTCAACGTGAATCTCTCGATGGGGTACACCGAGCCGGTGGTCCTGCGCAGCGCGGAGCCCGTCGTGCGACGGGACACGTCCCGTGCCGAGATCTCGTTCGTGCTCTGCACGGTCCGACGGGGTCGTCTCGGATTCATCGCCGTGCGCGGATCCCTGGCGCCCGAGTGCTCGAGCATCCGCCCGATCGCCGGGCGCGAGCTCCGCCCGAAGGGCGATCGGGAGGTGCTGGTCATGAGGGTGCGCCCGACCCGGGTCGGGCAGGTGACGATCGACGGGGCCCGCGTCCGCTACTCGCGCGGGTGGAGGCACCTGCGTTCGACGGGCTGGGAGCAGATGGGTACCGGGGTGCGGATCACGGTCCGTTGACTACAGCGACCGGTCCAGGTTGATGACCGCGCTGATGAGTGACAGGTGCGTGAACGCCTGCGGGAAGTTGCCCAGCTGCTCGCCGTTGAGACCGACCTGCTCGGCGTAGAGCCCCAGGTGGTTGGAGTAGGTGAACATCTTCTCGAGCGCGAGCCGCGCCTCGTCGAGCCGACCCACCCGGGTGAGCGCCTCGACGTACCAGAACGAGCACATCGAGAAGGTGCCCTCGGTGCCGTCGACCCCGTCGGGGGTCTGGCCCAGGTCGTAGCGGAACACGAGGCTGTCGCTCACGAGTCGCTCCTCGACGCGCGCGAGCGTCGAGAGGAACCGGGGGTCGGCCGGACTGGTGAACTTGACCATCGGCATGAGCAGCAGGCCCGCGTCGAGGGCCCCGGAGTCCTCGTGCTGGACGTAGGACTGCAGATCGGGGTCCCATCCCTCGTCCTGGATCTTCGCGTGGATGGCGTCGCGGACGTCGAGCCACTCCTCGATCGGGCCCGGCAGGCCCCGCTGACGAGCCACGCGGATCATGCGCTCGAACGCCACCCAGCACATGAGCAGCGAGGTCGTGTGGTGGCGCGGTTCGTCGCGGATCTCCCACATGCCGGCGTCCGGCTCGTCCCAGTGCTCGGCGAGCCACTCCAGGATGCGCACGAGGTCCTGCCACGCGTCGTGGCTGATGCCCGGGCCGTACTTGTTGAACAGGTAGACGGAGTCGATCAGCTCGCCGTAGATGTCGAGCTGCAGCTGACCGGTGGCGGCATTGCCGATGCGCACGGGACGGGAGTCGGCGTAGCCGGACAGGTGGTCGAGCTCGACCTCCTCGGGGATGCCGCCGTCGATGTCGTAGAGCACCCGCAGTGGTCCCAGCTCATGATCGGCGTCGTCGCCCAGACGCTCGGACAGCCAGCGCACGAAGTCGCGTGCCTCGTCGGTGAAGCCCAGGCGCAGCAGCGCGTAGAGGCTGAAGGCGGCGTCTCGCATCCAGACGTATCGGTAGTCCCAGTTGCGGCCGCCCCCGGGGTCCTCGGGCAGGCTCGCCGTCGGAGCGGCCACGATCGCGCCCGTGGGCTCGTGCGTGAGCAGCTTGAGGGTGATCGCCGAGCGCTCGACCTGCTCGCGCCAGCGACCGGTGTAGGTCGATCGCGCCAGCCACTCGCGCCAGAAGGTCGTGGTGCCGGCGAGCAGGGCGTCGGGGTCCTGCTCCGCGGCGGGCGACGAGGTGTCGTGGAGCACCTCGAGGACGAACGTCGCCGTCTCGCCGTCCGCGAGGTCGAGGTCGGCCGTCACGACGCCCTCGTGGACCTCGAGCGCGACGTCGGCCGACAGGCCGAGCCGGACGCCGTCACCCGTCAGCAGCAGCGC
>JALRCA010000038.1 GCA_023257515.1 Aeromicrobium sp. | reverse complement strand
TTCCGCGCGTCACCTACCGCCCTGGCGGGGGTGCCGGGCCGTGGGCGGCGCGGGCCTGGCGGGGGTGCCGGGCCGTGGGCGGCGAAGTGAACAGTGACACCCGCCCTACTCACGAGTCACGAAGCCCGGCCATACTGACGGGCAGTCCCGCCGTCTGCAGGAAGAGAAGCCACGTGCGCAACCCCCGTGCATTCCTCCGTCCCCTCGCGGTCGGAGCGCCCGCTCCGCTGTCCGAGGTGCCGTTCCGTCCGTCCCGGATGATCCACTTCTTCGACCCGAGCAACGAGAAGATGGCGGCCAAGGTGCCGGACATCGCGAAGAAGGTCGACATCATCCTCGGCAACCTCGAGGACGCGATCAAGACCGAGAAGAAGGAGGCCGCCCGCCAGGGTCTCGTCGACATCGCGAAGGCGACCGACTTCGGCGACACGCAGCTGTGGGTGCGCGTGAACAGCCTCGACTCGCCCTGGGTCCTCGACGACCTGACGACGCTGGTGACGGAGATCGGCGACAAGCTCGACGTCATCATGGTCCCCAAGGTCGAGGGCGCCCAGGACATCCACTACGTCGACCGCCTGCTCGCGCAGCTCGAGGCCCGCGCCGGCCTCGAGCGTCCGATCCTGGTCCACGCGATCCTCGAGACCGCCGAGGGCGTCGCCAACGTCGAGGAGATCGCCGGGGCGAGCCCGCGCATGCAGGGCATCAGCCTCGGCCCGGCCGACCTGGCCGCGAGCCGCCGCATGAAGACCACCCGCGTCGGCGGCGGGCACCCCGGCTACCTGGTGCGCCAGGACCCGACCGGCGAGGACCTGACCCAGGGCCGCACGACCTACCAGCAGGACCTGTGGCACTACACGATCGCGCGCATGGTCGACGCCTGCGCCGCGAACGACATCCTGCCGTTCTACGGGCCGTTCGGTGACATCAAGGACGTCGTGGCCTGCGAGGACCAGTTCCGCAACGCGTTCCTGCTCGGCTGCGTCGGTGCCTGGAGCCTGCACCCGGTCCAGATCGACATCGCCAAGAAGGTGTTCTCGCCCGACCCCGCCGACGTGGCACACGCCAAGCGCGTCGTCGAGGCCATGGGCGACGGTTCCGGCGCCGTCATGATCGACGGCAAGATGGAGGACGACGCCTCCTGCAAGCAGTGCCTCGTCATGCTCGACCTCGCCCGCTCGCTCGCCGAGCGCGATCCCGAGCTCGCCGACGCCTACGACCTCTGAGGAGCACCGTCATGACCGACACGCCCACCCTCCGCGCCCGTCGCTCCGTCCTCTACATGCCGGGCGCCAACGAGCGCGCGCTCGAGAAGGCCAAGACGATCGACGCCGACGCCCTGATCCTCGACCTCGAGGACTCGGTCGCCCCGGACTCCAAGGTCCAGGGCCGCGACAACGTCGTCGCGGCCGTCCGCTCCGGTGAGTACGGCCACCGCGAGCTCGCGATCCGCGTCAACTCGATCGGCACCGAGTGGCACGACGACGACGTCGCCGCCGCGAGCCAGGCCGGTCCGGACGCGATCCTGGTGCCCAAGGTCGAGTCCGCCGAGCAGGTGCGCCAGCTCGTCGCCGCCCTGGAGTCGAACGGTGCGCCCGAGCACACCCAGCTCTGGGCCATGATCGAGACGCCGCGCGCGCTGCTGCACGCCGAGGAGATCGCGGCCGCCCACGAGCGGCTCACCGTCATCGTCATGGGCACGAACGACATCGTGAACGAGACCTACGGCCTGCACGTGCCGGGACGCAACGCCACCGTGCTGACGTCGCTGGCCTGGACGCTGCTGGCCGTTCGCGCCGCCGGCAAGGTCATCATCGACGGCGTCTACAACGCGGTCAAGGATCCCGAGGGGTTCGAGGCCGAGGCCCGCCAGGGGCGCGAGATGGGCTTCGACGGCAAGACCCTCATCCACCCCTCGCAGGTCGAGCCGGCCAACGTCGCGTTCGCCCCGTCCGCCGACGACGTCGAGAAGGCCACCGGCCTGATCGAGACGTTCGAGGAGGCGAAGGCGGCCGGCCAGGGCGTCGTGACGTTCAACGGCAAGATGGTCGAGGAGCTGCACGTGCGCGACGCACGCCGCATCCTCGCCTTCCACGAGGCGATCCAGAACCGCTGAACCACACGAAGGGCCCCGGAACCATGCGGTTCCGGGGCCCTTCGGTGTTCGGTCGTGGCGCGGTCAGCGACCTGCGCGCGACAGCCAGAGCATGAGCTCGCGGGTGTCGCGCTCGACGCGAGCCTGACGCCGAGCGCGCACCGACTCGAGCAGCACGCGACGATCCGTCTCGGACATGTCGTCCCAGGCGCGCGTGGAACGCGAGCCCTTGCGGAGTCCGGCCATGGCCTCCACCCCCTTCCCACGGTCTCGGTCCTCGATCGACGACGGGGTCGTCGTGACGGTCGGGATGTCGTTGGTCGTCTGGATGTCTGCGGGCAAGGTCTGGTTCGGCTGGTTCATTGCGCGCCTCCTTTCTGAGAGCTGGTGGATGGGATCGGTGCGGGCAGGAATCGTGGTGGACAAAACAAAACCGCTCCGGACGCGGGGTCCGGAGCGGCGGTTCTCAGCCAGGTGGGTCTGGCTAGACAGGGAGGGCTCCGGAGCCCGTGAGGGCATCGTTCGACGTGGGACGGATGAACGAGATCGACATGATCGCGGCCATGGGGCCCACCTCCTGAGCAGCTGTCCGTGCGGCACGAACTGTGACGCCCGTACAACGTAGCGTGGCCGGAGGCGGGTTGTCGACCCGCCACGCGCACGAGCTCGGACGGACGTCGCGTCCCTTCGACAGGCTCAGGGACCCAGGCGCAGGCGAGCGGACAACACCCGCCCCGGACCCTGAGCCCGTGCCCCGGACCCTGAGCTTGTCGAAGGGTCGCGTCCGCCGTCGCGCACCGACCGGGTCAGTCGAAGTCGAGCCGGTCGTCGATCTCGTCGCGGGTGAAGCCGCTGGCGTAGAGCAGGTCGGCCGCGAGCGAGCGGACCTGAGCGGCGATCGCGGCGCTGTTCAGGGTCATGGCCGTCGGCAGGCTCGTCACCGCGATGCGTGCGGCGTCGACCAGACGCTGGCGTGCGTGATCGAAGTCCTCGTCCTGCGCCAGGTCGTCGGCGAAGATGCGCACGGCCTCGGCCATGGACTCGACCGCGAGCGCGAAGTCCTCGGGCGGGACCTCGTGGTGCCGCAGCATGGCGGACGCGCGCCGTGCGAGCACGCGCGTGTCTCGGACGGCGTTGTCGAAGTTCTGCACGCTGCGTGCGTACTGCTCCACGCGTTGCCGCTGTCGCCAGCGCATCGGTGACATGCGAGCGATCTCGGCGACGTTCGTGGCCGTCGCCTCGACCGTCTCGACGAGGGACGTCATGCCGCGGGCCGTGGCCAGGGCGCGCTCCGCGTGCTCGAACTCGCGCTCGCGGAGCGCCCGCGCGACGTCCGAGAGGGCGAGCGCGAGTCGTTCGAGGAGCGTCTGGACCTCGCGGTCGATGTCCCGCAGGGGGTTGCGCGGCACCAGCAGCACGAGCAGCAGCCCGCACAGACCACCGACGAGGGCGTCGAGGAAGCGCGTGACTGCCGGGTTGCCCGCACCCGACACCGGCACGACGGCCGCGAGCAGGATCGAGGAGTTGGCCGACTGCGTGAGCGCGAGTCCCTTGATGCCGATCAGGGTCGCGACGACGACCGTCAACGCGACGATCAACGCCATCTGCCAGGCGCCGCGACCGATCGAGAGGATGAGCAGCTCTCCCACCAGGACACCGAGGGCGACGCCGGCCACCAGCTCGTACAACGTGCGGCCACGCAGACCAGCACCGGCCACGATCACGATGACCGCCGAGATCGGCGCGAAGAAGGCCTGCTGGTGGCCCAGGAGCTCGGTCGCGATGGCGTAGGCGAGCGTCGTGGACACGCTCAGGCGCAGCAGCAACCTCCAGCGTCGGCGCAGGGCCCGCAGTCGGTCCGAGAGACTCTCCTGGGGCCGCGGCAGGTAGCGCGTCAGTCGGACGTCGAGAGCACGGCGCATCACGGTCGCACCCGGCCTCACAGGTACAGGCCGGTCTGCCCCTCCTCGATCCGCTCGGAGGCCACGGCGTGCAGGTCGCGCTCCCGCAGCAGGACGAGGTCCTCGCCGCGGACCTCGACCTCGGCCTTGTCCTCGGGATCGAACAGGACGCGATCGCCGACCTCGACCGACCGCACGTGGGCGCCCACGGCCTCGACGCGAGCCCAGCCGAGACGTTTGCCCGTGACGGCCGTCGCGGGGATCAGGATGCCGCCGGACGAACGCCGGTCGCCGGCCTCCTCGTCGAGACTCACGAGAAGACGGTCGTGGAGCATCCGGATCGGGAGCTTGCGGTCGTCGGCCATGGCGGTGCTCAGCGCAGGACGCGGCGCGCGACGACCGCGAGGACGACGAAGCCCGTCACGCCGACGACGATCGGCACGACCGTCTCGAGCCGCACCGACCCGGTCTCGTCGACGAACTTGGCCCGCACGTTGGCCAGGCTGCGGCGCGCGACGTTCTTGGGGTTCGTGCGGTCGACGAGCTCGTCGACCGTGTCGGCCAGGCGCGCGCGGATCACGTCGATCTCGTCGACCAGCTCGTCGGTCTCGGACTTGCCCACAGCGGCGCCTCTCGTCGGTCGTCCAGGAATGTCTTGCAAGGATAGGACCCATGACGACGCGCCTGCAGCCCGGTGACCTGGCCCCCGACTTCTCCCTGCCCGACGACACCGGCTCGACCGTGACCCTGTCCGAGCTGCGCGGCACGAAGGTGATCGTGTACTTCTACCCCGCAGCCATGACTCCCGGGTGCACCAAGCAGGCCTGCGACTTCTCCGACTCGATCGACCGGCTGCAGTCCGAGGGCTACACGGTGCTCGGCATCTCTCCGGACAAGCCCGAGAAGCTCGCGAGGTTCCGCGACCGCGACGGCCTCACCATCACGCTGCTGTCGGACCCCGACAAGGAGGTCCTGACGGCGTGGGGCGCCTTCGGCGAGAAGAAGCTCTACGGAAAGATCGTCGAGGGCGTCATCCGCTCGACCTTCGTCGTCGACGAGCAGGGAGCGATCGAGGTCGCGCAGTACAACGTCAAGGCCACGGGACACGTCGCCAAGCTGCGCCGCGACCTGGGCCTCGACGCCGCCTGACCCCTCCCCCCCCTCCAACTCCACCCGATGTGTCGACTTCGATCGCCAAACGGGGTCCTGGAGGCGATCGAACTCGACACATCGCGGGGTGGTGCCGGTGACAGGAATCGAACCTGCACGTCCAGAGGACACAGAGACCTAAACCCTGCGTGTCTACCAGTTCCACCACACCGGCCCGAAGCACCAGGATAGAGCTCCCCCGTACGGCAGGATCGGACCATGATCCTCGTCGTCGGTGAAACACTGGTCGACGTGGTGCAGCGGCCCGGCGGGTCGGTCCGCGAGCACCCCGGCGGCAGTCCTGCGAACGTCGCGGTCGGACTGGCGCGCCTCGGGCTCGAGACCCAGCTCGCCACCACGATCGGCGTCGACGACCACGGGGCGCTCGTGCGCATGCACCTGGCCGAGTCCGGGGTCCAGCTGCTGCCCGGCCTGACCGTACCGGACCGCACGGCGACGGCTCTGGCGACCCTCGACGCCTCCGGTGCCGCGACCTACACGTTCGACCTGACCTGGGACCCCGGCCCGATCCGCCCGAGCGTGGTGCCCGACGCCGTGCACACCGGCTCGATCGCGACGTTCCTCGAGCCCGGTGCCGACGACGTCGAGGACGTCCTGCGCCGCCACGCCCACACGAGCGTCGTCACCCTGGACCCCAACCTGCGCCCCGACCTCGTGCCCGACCGGGCCGCCGCCGTCGAGCGCATCGAGACACTCGTGCGGCTGAGCGACGTCGTCAAGGTCAGCGACGAGGACCTGGCATTCCTGTACCCGGACGAGGAGCACGGCGACGTCGCGGGGCGCTGGCTCCGCGAGGGACCCGCGTGCGTCGCCGTGACGCTCGGCCCGGACGGCTCGCGCCTCCACACCCACCGGGGCGCCCTGACGCTGGCGGCGACCGCAGACTCGGTGGCCGACACCGTGGGCGCCGGCGACTCCTACATGTCCGGCTTCATCGCGGCGCTGGACGCCGAGGCCGTCCTCGGACCCGATGGACGGTCCCTGCTCGACGACGCCGACCTGCCGTTCTGGCGCCGGGTCGGGACCGTGGCCACGCGGGCGGCCGCCATCACGGTCGGCCGGGCCGGGGCCCAGCCACCGTGGGCCGACGAGCTCGACCTGGGCTGAACGTCAGTCCGCGAGCTTCCGGAGCCCTGCCGCGATCTGGCGTGACAGGCCCACGCCGATCACCTTGGCGAGTCCGGGGACCGGGGCATCGAATCCGATCCGGTACTCGAGGCGGGTGCCGCCGTTCGCCGT
Source organism: Aeromicrobium sp. (assembly GCA_023257515.1). Taxonomy (GTDB): domain Bacteria; phylum Actinomycetota; class Actinomycetes; order Propionibacteriales; family Nocardioidaceae; genus Aeromicrobium. Next base: position 25,333 of record JALRCA010000038.1, on the reverse strand, counting down.
GGGCGTGAGGCGCTGCTCGCCCCAATGGCCCTTGAGCGGCGTGCCCTTCGTGATCTTGTACTCGATGAGGTGCGGCTCCTCGGCAGCCGTGACGGTCTCCTCGAACGTCAGGCCGGGGGCGATCGCGAGCCGACGGACCGAGCCGACGCCGTTGCGCGAGTCGTCGCCGTCACGGACGCGGGAGACCTTGGCGGGAGCGAAGACCGTCGACAGGTTCTCGTGCTCGGACAGCTTGGCGAAGACGGTGGCGGGATCGGAGGCGAAGACGTGCGTCACGTGGACGCGGACTGGAGCAGCCATGCCGGGACGGTAGCAGGGGCACGCCCTAGGGTGGCGGCGTGTTCCGCATCCTGTTCCACGAGCCCGTCATCCCCGGCAACACCGGGAACACCATCCGACTGGCTGCCGCGACCGGGGCGGAGCTGCACCTCGTCGAGCCACTGGGGTTCGACCTGTCCGACGCCAAGCTGCGCCGTGCGGGCCTGGACTACCACGACCTCGCGGTCGTCACGGTCCACCCCGACCTCGAGGCCGCACTGGAGGCGTTGCCCGGCGCTCGCGTCCTCGCCTTCACCACCGGCGCCACGCGGCCCTACACCGACGTGGCGTACCGCCCCGACGACGTGCTGATGTTCGGCACCGAGCCCACTGGCCTGCCCGAGGAAGTCATGCTGCACCCGCGGGTCTCCGACCGCCTGCGCCTGCCGATGCTGCCAGGACGCCGCTCGATGAACCTCGCGAACTGCGCCGCCATCGCCACCTACGAGGCCTGGCGCCAGCACGGTTTCGCAGGGGCGTGACGCAGGTCTCGGACCCTGTCGATGACGATTCGGAGAAGTTGCCGAGATCCCCTCTCACCTGCGCAAACGTCGACGTACAGTTCTCTCGGAACTCGGGAGGACGACGATCATGAAGGTGCTCAGGCCCGGCCTGCGGATCGCGGCGGTGATGGCCCTGGCCGCAGCCGTGCTGCTGGCGTGGTCGATCACGACGCGCACCGGCGCCACCGACACCGGCACCGGGCCGTACCGCCACGGCATCGTCGTCGTGGGTGACTCGATCACGGCGCGCTACACCGACGACCCGGGCAGCGAGACCCAGGGCTGGTGGAGCATGGTCGGGCGCCACTTCGACACCTCGGTGCGCACGTACGCCCAGTCCGGCTCGGGTTACCAGCGTCCTGGCCTGCGCTGCAGCGGAAACCGCTTCATCGACCGTCCGGGGGCCTGGCGAGGCCCTGCGCCGTCGGTGTTCATCGTCGAGGGCGGGCGCAACGACTGGGCGTCCTGCGTCGAGGGCCGGTTCGTGCGGGCGAGCGACGACCGGGTCCAGTCAGCCGTCGACCGTTACTTCGACGTGCTCACCTCCCGGCTGCCGCGGACGACGCGCATCGTCGTGCTCGGCCCGCCGTGGGGCCCGCTCGACCCGTGGGAGGGCAAGCGGGTCACGTCGATCATCCACACCGCGGCGGACCGTCACGGCCTGGAGTACGTGAGCACGCAGGGGACGCTGGACTCATGGGATCGCGTCGTCGACGGCATCCACCCCAACCGCGACGGCAGCACGGCCATCGCCGATCGGGTCATCAGCGCGCTGTCCGAGCCTCGCGAGGACTGAGTCGCAGGGGCCGACCTCGGACCCTCATCGGCCGACCCATCGACCCTCGGACCCGAGCACCACTCACGCAGGACCGGGAGTCCTACACGGCCGCGTCAGGTGAGGGCGGCGGCGACGCGGGGGGCCATCAGGGCCAGTGCCTTGCCGCGGTGGCTGATGCGATCCTTCTCGTCCGCCGGCAGCTCGGCGGTCGAGACGTCGTAGCCCTCGGCTGCGAAGAGCGGGTCGTAGCCGAAGCCACCCTCACCCTGCTCGGCCCACAGGATGCGTCCGACCATCTCACCGAGCTCGACGACCTCCGCGCCGTCGGGCGTGCAGAGGGCGACGGCACATCGGAACCGGGCGCCGCGACGCTCGTCCGGCACGTCGCCGAGCTGCTTCAGCAGTAGGTCGTTGTTGGCGCGGTCGCCCCCCTGGTCCTTCGGCACGCCGGACCACCGGGCCGACAGCACACCCGGCATGCCGTTGAGCGCGTCGACGCACAGCCCGGAGTCGTCGGCCAACGACGGGAGACCCGTGGCCTGCAGACACGCGCGCGCCTTGAGCAGGGCATTGCCCTCGAACGTCGCCTCGGTCTCGGCCGGCTCGTCGTAGGAGGCGACGTCGGACAGACCGACGACCTCGACGTCGGGCACGAGCGGGGCCAGGATGCGCTGCAGCTCGACGAGCTTCTTGGCGTTGTTCGACGCCAGCACGACACGGCTCATGACGCGGCCAGCGCCTGCTCCTGCAGACGCGTCAGATCGGCGCAGCCCTTGGCTGCGAGGTCGAGCAGCGCATCGAGCTCCGCCTTGTCGAACGGCGCGCCCTCGGCCGTTCCCTGGACCTCGATGAAGGAGCCCGCGCCAGTCATGACGACGTTCATGTCGGTCTCGGCGCGCACGTCCTCGACGTAGGGCAGATCGAGCATGGGCGTGCCGTCGATGATGCCGACGCTGATGGCGGCGACCGACGAGACGAGCGGCTCGCCCTTGGTGGCGCCCTGCGCCTTGAGGTGAGCGACGGCGTCGGCGAGCGCGACGTAGGCGCCGGTGATGGCGGCGGTGCGGGTGCCACCATCGGCCTGCAGGACGTCGCAGTCGATCGTGATGGTGTTCTCGCCGAGAGCCTCGTAGTCGACGGCGGCGCGGAGCGCGCGGCCGACCAGACGCGAGATCTCGTGCGTGCGTCCGCCGATGCGGCCCTTGACCGACTCGCGCGGGGAGCGGTCGTGCGTGGCCTGCGGCAGCATGGCGTACTCGGCGGTCACCCAGCCCAGTCCCGAGCCCTTGCGCCAGCGCGGCACACCCTCCTGGGCGCTCGCGGCGACGAGCACCCGGGTCCTGCCGAACTCCACCAGGCAGGATCCCTGGGCGTGGTCGAGCCAGTGGCGTGTCAGCGTGACGGGTCGGAGCTCGTCGACGGCGCGGCCGTCCTCGCGGGAAACCATGTGCCCGAGCCTAGGACCTCGTGCGGACGAGCGAGCTGCTGGCTCCCGCCTGCGGCTCAGACCTCGTAGGTCTGGCCAGGGCCGACGAGGTCGTAGCGACCGGTCCAGGTGGTCGCGAGGTCCGACTCGACCTCGTCGCGGTCCGTCCACGCCGGGATGTGGGTCACGAGCAGGTGCCGGACCCCCGCCCGGGCGGCGATCGAGCCTGCCTCCGCCCCGGTCAGGTGCAGGTGCGGCGGGTTGTCGGCCGACTCGACGAAGGACGCCTCGCACAGGAACAGGTCCGCATCACGCGCCAGGTCGACGAGGACGTCGACGGGCCCGCTGTCCCCGGAGTAGGCCAGCACGGTGTCGCCGACCTCGATGCGCATGCCGTACGCCGGTACCGGGTGGTCGACCCGCGACGACGTGATGCGGAACGGTCCGAGCTCGTGCACCGGCGCGCTGTCCCACTCGACGAAGCGCACACCCGTGTCGCCACGCTCCCCGCCGGGACCCCCGGCCCAGCCCAGGTACTCGAGGGCGCCCTGCGGTGAGTAGACCGGGACCTCGTCGTAAGCGCCGTCGGGGTGGTACTTGCTGAGCACGGCCCAGCTGGCCATGTCGATGCAGTGGTCGGGATGCAGGTGCGACAGCGCGAAGCCGTCGACGTCGCGAGGGTCGCAGTAGCGCTGCAGCTGACCCAGCGCCCCGTTGCCGAGGTCGATCACCAGACGCCACGTGCGGTCCTCGTGCTCGGCCTCGAGCAGGTAGGAGCTCGCGGCGGAGTCGGGCCCCGGGAACGACCCGGCGCACCCCACGATCGTGAGCCTCATGCGCTCATCCTGCCCTTCGGCTGGACCAGCTGGTGGACCGCCCCGACCTCGGGGCCGAGGAACCGTCGTCCGAGCACCCCGAAGTCCTCGGGACGACCCGTCGTCAGGAACCGGTGCTCGGGATCCGGGAGCGAGGGGTCACGGAGCGTGCCCTGTCGGGCGAGGAGCGCGTAGACGTCCTTCGCCGTCTCGTCGGCGCTCGAGACGAGGCTGACGTCCGGACCGAGCACCATGGCGATGGCCCCGGCCAGCAGCGGGTAGTGCGTGCATCCGAGCACCAGGGTGTCGATGCCGTGCTCGAGCAGTGGCGTGAGGTACTCGCGCGCCACGGCCTCCGCCTCGGGACCACTCGTGACCCCGGACTCGACCAGCTCGACGAAGCGGGGACACACCTGCGTGAAGAGCTCGACGTCGGGATTGGCGGCGAACGCGTCGTCGTAGGCCTTCGAGGACGCGGTGGCCTGTGTGCAGATCACCCCGACCCGGCCGTTGCGCGTGGCCCTGGCCGCGCGACGGGCGGCGGGCACGATGACCTCGACGACGGGCACGTCGTAGCGCTCGCGGGCATCGCGCAGCACCGCGGCGCTCGCGGAGTTGCACGCGATGACGAGAGCCTTGACGCCCTCGCCGACCAGGTGGTCGAGGCACTCGAGCGCGAACTCCCGCACCGCGGCGAGCGGCTGGGGACCGTACGGCTGCCGCGCGGTGTCGCCGAGGTAGAGCACGGCCTCGTGCGGCAGCTGGTCGATCACGGCGCGGGCGACGGTGAGTCCCCCGAAGCCGGAGTCGAAGATGCCGATCGGTGCCGCGTCCATGAGGACCGAGGGTAGACAGTCCCGCATCGCCACGACACCTGAACCTCCCCCTCGGGCACCGCAGCGGGACGTTTGCACAGGTCAGAGTGGCTGGGAGACCTTCTTCACCCTGAATCAGTTCCGGGCGGCGCGAGCGAGGGCTGCGCCGCCGGACCGTCCACGTGGCGCTCCAGCGCGCCACGGGCTGCCTCGCGCGCGGCCGCGCGCAGGTCGTCGGGCTCGAGGATCTCGACGAGACCGCCGAAGGCCAGGCACATGCCGACGAGTGAACGAGGCAGACGGAACTCGGCCTCGAGCTCGACGTGGTCCGAGGACCGCGCGCGCGTCGCGATGCCCTCCGCGCCCGTGGCGACCTGCGTCTGGAGGACGCCGCGCACCTCTTCCTCGACCCCGATCGGGCACCGCACCGTCGCGCGCACCGGGGGCGGCGGTCTCGACTCGAAGGTGGACCGCAGCGCCGCCCAGACGTCGGCCAGCTGCGCATCGTCCGGCGTGCGTGCGCCTTGCTCCAGCACCGACACCCGACCGATGCGGGCCAGCCGCCACGTCCGAGGCTCGCCGCGGTGGTAGGCGACCAGGTACCACCGGTTGCCGTTCTCGACGAGCCCGAGCGGGTCGAGCGTTCGCACGGTCGCGCGATCGGCCCGGGGCGAGCGGTACGTGACCCGCACGCGACGACGCTCCATCGCGGCGCGGCGCAAAGCAGGCAGGTGCGTGACGTCGTCCGGCTCGGCGAACCACCGGCGGCGATCCACGTGGACGACGTCACGCAGCCTCGCCGAGGGGACACGCATCCGTTCGGGGGTCGCGGCGGCGAGCTTGTCGAGCGCGGAACGCACCTCGCGCCGCAGCCCCAGGTCACCGAAGGTGTCGAGCCCGAGGTGCGCGAACAGCACCTGCGTCTCGACGTCGTCGAGGTCCGTGACGTCGGCCCGGAACCCGGGCAGCAGGTTGAACCCGCCGTTTCGGCCGCGGTCGGCGTACACGGGCACCCCGGCCGTCGAGAGAGCCTCGAGGTCCCGCATGACGGTGCGGGGCGAGACCTCGAGCCGCGCCGCGATCTCCGGCGCCGTCATCCGACCGTGGGACCGCAGCAGCAGCATGATCGACAGCAGCCGGTCAGCGCGCATGCTCGAAGAATCTCACGAAAACATGTCACAAGGTGTCAGGTTTGGCTGAGCATCCTGTCGTCCTACCCGTCGGAACCGACCCAGGAGGCGCCCATGTCCGAGACCCTGTCCCCCGCTCTGCCCGATCTTCGACCCGCCCTCGAGCACGCCCTCGACGTGGTCGACTCCCTGGTGCGACCCGCCGCGGAGTCCGATCTCGACGGCCGCACCCCGTGCGACGACTTCGCCTTGCGGGACCTGCTGGGCCACCTGCTCACCGTGGCGAACCGTGTGCGCATCGTCCTGGACGGTGGCCACTTCGGCGAGGTCCCGCACGTCACGGTCGTCCCCGATGCGGAGCGGCTCGAGGCGTGGTCCAGGGCCGTCGAGTCGCTGCGCGACACGTTGCCCGGCGTCGACCTCGCGCGCCCCGTCACGGCGCCGTTCGGCACGGTTCCGGCCGCGGCAGCCATCGCTTCCTACGTGGGCGAGCTGACGACGCATGCCTGGGACGTCGCTGTCACGATCGACCGGCGAGACCTGCTCGACCCTGACCTCGCCGCCCCCGTCCTCGCGACGGTCCACCAGAGGATCCCGGCCGAGGGCCGCGAGGAGCTCCCGTTCGGGCCGGTCGTCAACGTGCCCGACGACGCACCGGTCTACGACCGGCTCGTCGGGTGGATGGGCCGCGACCCGGCGTGGACGGCCTGAGCCTCAGAGCGGCAGCTTCGGCTGGGGCGGGGCGTGGCTCGGGTCGACGCCGTCGAACAGGCTGCTGACCGACTCGCCGGCGTGGATCCGGGCCACGGCCTGCGCGAACAGAGGCGCGACCGAGCGCACCCGCAGCTCGGGCCAGTCGGCCGGCGCCGGGACGGTGTCGGTCGTGACGACCTCGGAGATCGCGGGGTGGTTCCGCAGCCGCTCGACGGCCTTGCCGGTGAACAGGCCGTGGGTGCAGGCGACGGAGATGTCGGTCACGCCCTCGGCCTCGAGCATCGTGACGAGCTCGACGATCGATCCGCCGGTCGCGATCTCGTCGTCGAGGACGATGGCGCGCTTGCCGGCGACGTCGCCGACGATCGCATCGATCACGACCTTGTCATCGGCCTTGCGCTGCTTGCTGCCCGCCGCGACCGGCAGCCCCAGGAGCCGCGCGAACTGCGAGGCCGTCTTGGCGTTGCCGAAGTCGGGCGACACGACGACGGCGTCGGTCAGGTCCTGGCCGCGGTAGTGCTCGGCGAGCTCGCCGATCGCCGTCAGGTGGTCGAGCGGCATCGAGAAGAACCCGTGCACCTGGGGAGCGTGCAACGTCATCGTGACGACGCGGTTCACGCCAGCGGTCTCGAGCATGTCGGCGACCAGCTTGCCGCCGATCGAGATGCGCGACGCGTCCTTCTTGTCCGACCGGGCGTAGGCGTAGTGCGGGATGACGACCGTGATCGCCGCGGCCGAGGCGCCGCGGGCGGCGTCGACCATGAGGAGCAGCTCCATGAGGTGGTCCTGCGTCGGCGGCACGAGCGGCTGCACGATGTAGACGTCGCGCTGGCGGCAGTTGGCCAGGAGCTGCACCTGCAGGCAGTCGTTGCTGAAGCGCACGGTCTCGGACGGGGACAACGGCACGCCGAGCTCGTTGCACACGGCCTCGGCCAGGTCACGGTGGGCGCTTCCGGAGAAGACGACGATGTCCCGCACGCTGGCAGGCTAGCCGGTCGACCGCGGCGGCGGGAACCCTTCGGCTCAGCCTCGGGCGACGGCGGCGATCCCCAGGTAGGCGAGCACGAACGCAGCGGTCGCCGAGAGCCCGACGACGGCGGCGACGACGCCGCGCAGCACGACGCCGGGATCGGAGCGTCGCCACGCGATCCATCCGGTGCCGATCACGAGGGCGGCCGCCGTGACCGGCAGTCCCACGATCAGGAGCCCGAACGTCCACGCGTCCTGGGGCGTGAGCGTGCAGCCGAAGCCGATGCCCTCGCACTGCCCACCCGCGTTCTCCTGAGGGGCCAGGCCGCGCGCGACGAGCAGACCGGTCCACACGACGGCGTACAGGCCCGCCATGACGAGCCAGCTCCGGACCAGGTGCACGGCCTCAGCCTCGCAGGTCGGTCGGCACGCTCAGGCCCAGAGCTGGCCCTCGAGCGCGTCCTCGGCCTCGTCGAGCGTGCCTTCGTAGGCTCCGGTGGACAGGTACTTCCACCCGCCGTCGCAGACCACGAACGCGATGTCGGCGGACTCGCCGGCCCTCGCGCTCTTGGTGGCCTGGGCCAGCGCGGCGTGCAGGATCGCGCCAGTCGAGATGCCGGCGAAGATGCCCTCGTGGTCGATGAGCTCGCGGACCCGGCGGACGGCGTCGCGGGGGCCGACGCTGAACCGGGCGTCGATGAGCGACTCGTCGTAGAGCTCGGGCACGAAGCCCTCGTCGAGGTTGCGCAGGCCGTAGACGAGCTCACCGTAACGGGGCTCGGCGGCCACGATGCGCACGTCGGGCTTGTGCTCGCGGAAGAAGCGGCCGACGCCCATCAGGGTGCCGGTCGTGCCGAGTCCGCCCACGAAGTGGGTGACCTCGGGCAGATCGGCCAGGATCTCCGGCGCGGTGCCGCGGTAGTGCGCGTCGGCGTTGGCCGGGTTGCCGTACTGGTAGAGCATGACCCAGTCGGGGTGCTCGGCGGCGATCCCCTTGGCGACGCGCACGGCCTCGTTGGACCCACCCGCCGCGGGCGAGGGGATGATCTCCGCGCCCCACATCCGCAGGAGCTGGCGGCGCTCCTCGGAGGTGTTCTCCGGCATGACGCACACCATCCGGTAGCCACGCATCTTGGCGACCATGGCCATCGAGATGCCGGTGTTGCCGCTCGTCGGCTCCAGGATGGTGCAGCCGGGAGTGAGCCGGCCGTCGGCCTCGGCGGCCTCGATCATCGCGAGAGCCGCGCGATCCTTGATCGACCCCGTGGGGTTCTGGTCCTCGAGCTTGGCCCACAGCCGGACGTCGTCGCTCGGCGAGAGCGACGGCAGCCCGACGAGCGGGGTCCCGCCGACCGAGTCGACGAGGTTGTCGAAACGCGTCACAGTGCCTGATCTGCCGCCCAGGGCCCGATACCCCTGCCGTGCTCGTCTGCCGCCCAGGGCCCGGCACCCCTGCCGGCGCTGTCCGCCGCCCAGCGCCCGGCACCCCTGCCGCTACCACCGGCGACGGCCGGCAGGATCACGACGGTGTCGCCGTCGGAGACGGCGGTCTCGAGCGCGCCGGTGAAGCGGATGTCCTCGTCGTTGACGTAGACGTTCACGAAACGACGCACCGCGCCGTCCTCGACGAGCCGCTCCTTGATGCCGGGGTGAGCCGAGTCGAGGTTGTCGATGAGCTCGGCGACGGACGCGCCGCTGCCCTCGACGGCACGCTCGCCCTCGGTGTACGTGCGCAGGATCGTGGGGATGCGGACCTCGATGGCCATGTCAGGCGTTCCTTCTCTCGTCGGGAGCGACATCGTCGTAACGCTCGACGACGGTGACTTCTTCCTCGGTGACGTCGCCGTCCACGATCCGGTAGGACCGGAAGTCGACGGGGCCGGACTCGTGGGCGCCGTCGCGCGTGGAGACAAGCACGTAGTGGGCGTTCGGCTCCTGCGCGAGGGTGATGTCGGTGCGCGACGGGTAGGCCTCGGTCGCGGTGTGCGAGTGGTAGATGACGACGGGCTCCTCGTCGCGGTCGTCCATCTCGCGGTAGAGACGCAGCAGGTCGCCGGAGTCGAACTCGTAGAACGTCGGCGACATGGCCGCGTTCAGCATGGGGACGTGCCGCGTGGCGCGGTCGCTGCCATAGGTGCCCGCGACGACTCCACACGCCTCGTCGGGGTGGTCACGACGGGCGTGCTCGACGATCGCGTCGTGGATCGCGCGCTCGATGGTCAGCACGGGCCTGAGTTTATCGAGCGGACGTGGTCCTGCCGGCGTCGGTGTCGTGCGCTGAGACAGGGTCATTCCAGGGCGACGACGAGCGACTCCTGCACGTAGCCGAGCCAGTCGTAGACGTCGGCCATCGCGGCCGTCGCCTCGTCGTCGGACTCGTGCACCGCGAGCGCGTCGTCGTCGGTCTCGATGCCGAGTCGGACCGCGAGCGCGAGGCGCACGTCGGTCAGGGAGCGGAGCCAGGCCTGGACCTGGTCGGGCGACAGCTCGACCTCGACGGGACGGTCGGACTCGTCGCCGGGATCGAAGCCCGAGTCGACGAGCGTGGTGATGAGCGTCTCTGCGTTGGCCGCCTTGGTCGACGTCAGGGAGCGCTCGGTGAACTTGCGGAACTCGGCCGCGTCGTCGGCGTCCTCCCGGTACGCGTCGGGCAGGAGCCGCTGCAGCACCGGGTCCTCGGGCGGCAGCGTGGGGCCGGCGCCGAGGCCGAGCTCTGCGGCGAGCGGGTCGGGATCGGCCTCCTGGGTGCCGCTGCGATCGCGCAGCAGCTCCACGACCTGTCCGGCGAGGCTGGACAGGACCTGGGCCTCCCCGGGTTCGAACGTGGCGCAGATGCCGCCGCGACGTCGGCGTCGGAACGGCTTCACGCGTCCGCCTGCTGCAGCGTCGCCCACAGTCCGTACTCGTGCATCGCCTGCACGTGACGCTCCATCTGCTCGCGGCTGCCGCTCGAGACGACCGCCTTGCCGTCCTCGTGGACCGCGAGCATCAGCTCGTGCGCCTTCTCCTCGGTGTAGCCGAAGTAGTTGCGGAAGACGTAGGCGACGTAGGACATGAGGTTGACCGGGTCGTTCCACACGATCGTCACCCAGGGGTCCTCGAGCTGCACGACGCTCGAGACATCGGGCTCGTCGAGCTCGACGGGTGCGGGAGTGGTCACCCCGCCATTGTGTCTCACGGGGTGTGGGGCCGGAACCGGCCGCTCCCCCGCGGTCGCTCTACGCTGACGCCATGGCGGACTCGACGGCGCTGCTGACAGACCACTACGAGCTCACGATGGTGCAGGCGGCCCTGGCCGACGGCACCGCCCACCGACGATCGGTCTTCGAGCTGTTCGCCCGCCGCCTGCCCGGCGGACGACGCTACGGCGTGGTCGCAGGCACGGGACGCCTGCTCGAGGCCCTCGAGCGCTTCCGCTTCGAGGACGAGCAGCTCGCGTACCTGCGCGCGCACGAGGTGGTCGACGCCGCGACGGTGGACTGGTTGGCCGACTACCGATTCTCGGGCGACGTGTGGGGCTATGCCGAGGGCGAGCTGTTCTTCCCGGGCTCACCGGTCGTCGTCGTCGAGTCGAGCTTCGCCGAGGGGGTGCTGCTGGAGACGCTGTTCCTGTCGGTCATGAACCATGACGCCGCGATCGCGACGGCGGGAGCCCGCATGATCACCGCGGCCGGTGACCGGCCGTGCATCGAGATGGGCTCGCGTCGCACGCACGAGGAGTCGGCCGTCGCCGCCGCCCGCGCCGCGCACCTGATCGGCTTCGCGGCGACGTCGAACCTGGAGGCCGGTCGTCGTCACGGTGTGCCGACCACCGGGACCAGCGCCCACGCGTTCACGCTCCTTCACGACAGCGAGCGCGACGCCTTCACCGCCCAGGTCACGTCGCTCGGCGAGGGGACCACGCTGCTGGTCGACACCTACGACGTCGCCGAGGCGGTGCGCGTCGGCGTCGAGGTGGCCGGCCCCGGGCTCGGTGCCGTGCGCCTCGACTCGGGCGATCTCCCGCTGCTGGCACGCCAGGTGCGGGAGCAGCTCGACGGGCTGGGAGCGACGGACACGCGCATCATCGTGACGTCCGACCTGGACGAGCACGCCATCGCACGCCTCGCAGCGGCCCCGGTCGACGGGTACGGCGTCGGCACGGCGCTGGTGACGGGCTCGGGGACCCCGACGTGCGGGTTCGTCTACAAGCTCGTGGCGCGCGAGGGCACGAGCGGCGAGCTGGAGCCCGTGGCCAAGAAGAGCGTGGACAAGCAGTCGGTCGGCGGACGCAAGCACGCGCTGCGTCGCCGCTCCCCCGACGGCGTCGCGACGGCCGAGGTCGTCGGCATCGGCACGGCTCCGACCGACGACGGTGACGACCGCGTCCTGCTGGTGCCGCTCGTCGAGGCCGGCGAGCGAGTCCACACCGCGACGCTCGACGAGGCCCGGGAGCACCACCGGGCCGCCAAGGCCGAGCTGCCCGCCGACGCCCACCGCCTCACGAAGGCCGACCCGGTCCTCCCGACCCTCTACACCTGACCACCGCCCCTCCCCACCCACCCGCTGAGTGTGACGTTTTGGTCGTGAATCAGCGGTTCTGACGACCAGAACGTCACACTCAGGGGTGGGTGGGGTCAGGTGAGGAGCTCGGTGGCGAGGAGCTCGAGGGTGCGCTCGCGAGCCGGGGACCGGCGCGGGTCCACACCCTGACGCGCCGAGGCGACCGGGTGGAGCATGACCTCGTCCACGTCGAACTGCTCGGCGAGCTCACGGATCTGCGTCGCGGCCTCGGCGGGCGTGCCGATCGCCGGCTGGGCGGGGCCGGAGTCGACCATCGCCTGTGCCGCGTCGGGCAGCTCGACCTTCTCGGCGTCCTCGACCAGGTCGACCGCCTGCATCGGCAGGCCCGTGCGCAGCCGCGCCATGTTCTGCAGGTTCGGCAGGGCGAGCGCGAGCGCCTCGTCGCGCGTCTCGGCCACGGTCGCGTTGACCGTCAGGAAGGTGACCGGCTCGCTCGCGACGTCGCTGGGCTGGAAGTGCTCGCGGTAGTACGCCAGCGCCTCCGCCGTGCCGCGGCCCGCGAAGTGGTGCGCGAACACGTACGGCAGCCCCTTCGCGGCCGCCAGCTGCGCCGAGTACATCGACGACCCGAGCAGCCACAGCCGCGGCTCGCTCGCGGCCGCGGGCGTCGCCTTCAGCACGTAGTTCTGGCGCGGCACGGCCACGCGCACGCCCTCGGTCCCCATGAGCGCGACGACGTCGTCGAGGTACTGCGGGAAGTTCGTGATGTCGCTGTCGTCGCGACCGGCGGCGCCGCGCAGCGCGAGCGACGTGACCGGGTCGGAGCCGGGCGCCCGCCCGATCCCCAGGTCGATGCGACCGGGGTGCGCGGCCTCGAGCAACGCGAACTGCTCCGCGACGGCGAGCGGGGCGTGATTGGGCAGCATGACGCCACCGGAGCCCAGCCTGATCCGCTGCGTGTGAGCCCCCAGGTGGGCGAGCAGGACCGGTGGGCTCGTCGCGGCGACGGCGGGCATGTTGTGGTGCTCGGCGACCCAGAACCGGGTGAAGCCGAGGCGATCGGCCACCTGGGCGAGACCCGTGCTCGCGGCCACGGCGTCGCCCGTGGTCTGGTCGGTGCGGACGGGGACGAGGTCGAGCACGGACACACGCATGTCGGGGTCAACGCACGCGAGGGCCCGTCCCTTCCCTCACGACCTCAGCGCACCGACGTGACCCGGCCTGCTGCGCTGAACGTCACGGTCACGGTGCCCTGCGTCGTGCAGTACGTGAACCGGTTGCCCAGGCGCGTGTGCGGCTGCCCGGCGCCCAGGACGACCGTCCTGACGGTCGCGCCCTTGCGCGCCACCGCCTTGACGGCCTGGCCCGCCCGTCGAACGGCGGGGTCCCGGCACGCATCGGTGCGCGCACCCTCGGCACGCTCCCACGTCTGCAGGTAGGCCTCGGCCCCGCGCGCCATGTCCTCGGCGATCGCGTCGCCGCCCTGGCGACGCAGGTCCTCGATCCAGTCCGGGTAGAGCCCGTAGTGCGAGACACCGTCGACGTTGATGTCGTACGTGCGCTGCCCGCTCGTGTTCTTGTCGATCGTCACGCCGCCGAGGCCCGTGAACGGGTAGTGGACGGGGTTCCTCGCGTCGGCCCCGCGGGGGTTGCCCTGCGCGCCCAGCCCGTTGATGTCGGCACCGAAGCCGAACCCGAAGTAGTAGCGCGGGTCCGCCCAGGCGAGGTGCTGGCGCCACTTGTCGACGAAGCCCGCACTGTCACCCGCGTAGGGGGTGATGAGACCGCCGGCGCGGTAGATGCGGGGGTAGGCGTCGGGCGTGGACCAGGAGTGGCTCGAGACGACGCCGGGGTACCTGAGCTTCTCGGTCACGTCGAGCGAGGCCTTGCGCGCAGCGACGCTCATGTGGTCCGGGTCGAAGATCATCTTGCGCTTGGCCATCTCGACGATCGTGTGGTCGCCGAGAGAGGTGAGTCCGCGTGAGTTGCACGTCGGTCCCGACGGGTAGAGCGGCAGCGCGAGGGGGAGGTTGAGCTTGGCGATCGCCCCGAACAACGCGTCCTGCGTCTGGGCCGGCACCTGGCCGGGCAGCGCCGTGAGCTGCGTGCGGTCCTGCGCGCCGTTCTCGCCGGAGCACTTCCGCATGTCCCAGAACGTGCCGGTCTCGAGGAAGTTGGCCAGGTTCACGAGTGGCGCGACGGCGCCGGTGTCGCCGGCGACGCCCGCGAGGCCGTTGTCGAACTTGTTGACGAGCTCCATCTGGCGCACGCCCATCGCGTGCACCTCGTCGAGCTGCCGGTCGATCTGCGCGGTCGTGCACGTCGGCCGGTCCAGCTTGGAGGAGCACCCGAACAGCACGCTCGTCTCGATGCCCATGACCACGGCGAGCTTGCCCTGGTTGATGACCTGACGCGCCTGCCACGGGCTGGTCACGATCCGGTACCAGCCCTTGCCCGGGCCGCCGTTCTGCGCGTCGACGTAGCGCTCCAGGTCACGCATGTCCTTGGCCTGCAGCCGGAGCGACGTCATGTCGTCGCACGAGTTCTGCTTGAGCGGGTAGATCGTGCACAGCTGGTTGTTCTCGACGAGCAGGTTGACCAGGAGGCGCTGACCGCCGCGCCAGGACCGCTCGAGCCACTTGTAGTAGGTGCCCTCGTGCGTCAGGGAGTCGGGCGCGGGCCAGTCCTTGAAGGTCGGCCAGCCGACGGGGTCGTGCGTGCCGACGGGCAGGCCGGTGCGCATGAAGTTCTCGAGCACCGCGCCGACGCCGTTCGCGAGCTTGTGGTCGTCGCAGTCCTGCAGCGCCTGCTCGACGCCGTACTTGTGCCACGGGCGCCCGCAGTGGACCTTGCCACCGAGGAACTCGAACGCCATGCCGTGCGTGTGGGCGTCGAGGTAGCCGCGCACCTCCTGGTAGCTGCTCGTGCCGCCGAACGGCCGCCCGGTGACGTTGGTCGCGATCTCCGGGAACGTCGCGCAGCCGGACGTCCGCCGCAGCGCGAAGCGCGACGCCGGACCCTGCCCGAGCGTGCCGCCCTGCCCGACGGAGAGCGCCGTCGTGCCGTTGCCGAACGTGAACGTCGTGCCGCTGCGGCGGACCGTCCACTCCGCCGCGGTGCTGGGCTGGGCGGCCACGGCGACCGTGCCGCCGCCCTGCGTCGCGGCGAACGACCGGTCGGTGCCGTACAGCAGGTAGATCCCCAGGTCCGTCGCCTGGAAGTGCAGCGGAGCGGCCTGCCCGACCTTCGCGGCCCTCGCCCGGAGCGCGGAGCCGTCGCGCACGACCCACCGGCGGCTCCGCGTGTCCTGCAGCGCGTAGCAGCCGCCCGCCATGGCGTACCGGTCGCCGGGAACGGCGGCGCGGGGCGCCCTCGCGGGCGTCGGGACGAGGGTCGGGTCCTTCTCGCGACGCTGCTTCGCGACCGCGGCCCGCGCCGCAGCGGCCTGGGCCGACGTCGTCGGGTCCTTGGTCTGCGCGGTCTGCGGCGCACGGGAGACCGCGTTCTTGGTCGCCGGATCGTCGTGGCGGTGGTCGTGGCCGTCGTCGGCGACGTACTGCTCGGCGTCGCCCACGTCAGGTGCCGTCGTCGGACGACTCACGCTCGACGCGCTGTCGGGCGGGAGCCCGTTCACCCAGCCGGCGTAGGCGGGGTAGGCCGCCCCGCAGACCACGATGCTGATGATCCCGGCCGCCACCGGCCAGAGCTCACGGCGCAGCGTCCGCCGACCCCCGGCCCGACGATCCCGTGCCCGACGACTCATGCGACACCTCCACCCCCGACAACGGCACGAACGTACAAGACGTCACGGGTGGATGTGGTCCGGTTCACACCTCGGGACGCCCGTGCGAGGGCTCGCGCGTCCTGACGACGCGTGCCGGCACGCCGACGGCGACGGACCATTCCGGCACGTCGTGGGTCACGACCGCGCCCGCGCCGATGATGCAGCGCTCGCCGATCGTCACGCCACTCGTCACGACCGCATGGGCCCCGAGCCACGTGTGGTCGCCGATCGTCGTCGGCCCCTTGGAGATGAAGCCCTGCCACGTGGCGGGACGGTCCGGGTCGTCGGTGACGTGGTCGGAGTCGGTGACGACGCAGCCGTTCGCGACCATGCAGTGCGCGCCGATCGAGACGTGCTCGGCCGCGGCCACCATGACGCCTCGGTTCAGGATCGTGCCCTCGCCGATCTCGACGCGTCCGCTGCCGGTGATCCAGACGTCCGGCTCGAGCAGGACTTGCTCCCCCAGCCTCAGGCGACCGTCGCGGAGCATCTCGAGCGGTTCACCGAGCAGACGGCCGCGGGCGTAGGCGCGCCGCCGCGCGAGCTCACGGGTCAGCGCGAGCCGTGCCGCGGGTCGCTGGGCGCGCCCGTACCAGCGGTGCTTGAGCCACCACTCCCGCCACTCACGCAACCTCGTCGCGCTCCTGCCGGGGGTCCTCGGCGGCGAACGTGCCGAGGTGCTCGACCAGGAACCCGCCCGGGTACGAGCGGACGCGGTGCGAGTCGGCCGCCAGGAACGGCCGGCGACGCGGCGGCATGAGCGCCACGAGGCGTCCGCGCGCGGCGAGCGAGCGGTGCGCCAGGTCGCGGAACCGCGCGGGCGGCTTGCTGTAGCCGAAGGCGCGCAGCAGGTGGTCGTCCATGATCGCCCGCGCGAACACGTCGATGAACGGGCGGACGGGCCGGGTGTAGAACGTCGTGAACAGCTCGAGCGTCGCGTCGGCCACGGCGCGCGAGCCCGGGTCGTAGGCGAAGTGTCGGGCCTCGTACTCGTCGAGCAGCCGCTCGAAGGCCGCGTAGTCCTCGGGCACGTCCCTGATGCCCATGAGCCGCCCCAGCCGCTGGTAGTACCGCGTGATCGCGGTGACCTCGACCTCGCGCAGCGGACGCCACCCGTAGCGGTCGATCCAGCGCACGGGCATGACGACGAACGTCGCGAGGACGTAGCGCATGTCGTCGTTGCCGATGTCGTAGCGGCCGTGCATCTGGTTCATGCGCCGCACCGCAGCCCGCCCGTCCGTGGACTCCATGCCGTCGACGAGGACCGCCTCGAGCACCAGCACGGTGTCGTCGTGGCGCTTCTGCGTGCGCTCGGTGAACTCGTCGGTGTCGGCGAGCAGCCGGCCGATCGTGGGCACCGCGTAGGTGCGGAACAGCGCGAAGCTCAGCGCCTGCTGCACGTCCCAGGGGAACTCGTGGGTGCCAAGGATCCGCATGATCTGCTCGTGGTCGGTCTCCGGGTCGAGCCGGTCGATCTCGCGTTGCCAGTGGTCGCGCCGGAGCGGACGGAGCCTCATGACGCGACGGTACCGTGACAGCGACGCTGTCACAATGATGCGAAGGCCCGGTCCAGGAAGTCCGAGACGTCGGCGAGCGCGGTGCGCGCGGCCGGGTGGACGCCCGGCAGGCTGATGAAACCGTGCAGCGCCGGGTACTCCTCGACGCTCACGTCGACGCCGGCCTCGCGCAGCTTCTGTGCATAGCGGCGACCGTGATCGGCCAGCGGGTCGTGGTCGGCCACGACCACGAACGTCGGGGGCAGGTCGGCGTGCGACTCGGCCCGGATGGGCGAGGCACGCCAGTCCAGCGTCCCGTACTCCTCGCCCAGGTAGAGGCGCACGAACGAGCGCATGTTGGCCGACGTCAGCACGGCCGCCTCGGCGAACTCGTCCTCGGACGGCCAGCGGTCGTAGGCCTCGACGCCTGGATAGACCAGGACCTGCGCGGCGAGACGGGGCCCGCCCTCGTCCCGCGCCTGCAGGGCGACGGTGGCGGCGAGACCGCCGCCGGCGCTGTCGCCCATCACCGCCATGCGGTCGGGGTCGCCGTGCAGCTCCTCGGCGTGGTCGTGCACCCAGCGCAGCAGGTCCCACGCGTCCTCGACCGCCGCCGGGAAGGGATCCTCGGGCGCGAGCCGGTAGGCCGGCGAGACCACGACGGCACCGGTCCGCGCCGCGACCCGGCTGGCGAACCAGGCCGACTGCTCGGGGTTGCCCTGCACCCAGCCGCCGCCGTGCAGGTTGAGCACGAGCGGCGCCGACTCGAGCGTGCCGCCACCGCCCAGCGCGTCGATGCGGCGGTGCACGATGACTCGGTGCCGCCGGCCGGCGACCTCGACGGTCCGCGTGTCGACCAGGACCGCCGGGTCGTGCGTGCCGAACAGCCACTGACCGATCGGGGAGCGCTGCAGCGCGAGGCGCGCCGCGCGACGGGCCGGGAAGTCGGTGACCTGCTCGATGGGGCGCGACGTCGCGTGCTCGATGAGCGCGAAGACCCGCGTGCTCAGGGGGAGACTCACGCGACCACGGTAGAGCGCAGCCGGTCAACGCGCCGTCCAGGTCCGGTGTGGGCCGTGGTGGACGCAATCTGAGGGTTCGTGGTCGCTGGTCGACCGGGTGTGGGACGCAACCTGAGGGATTGCGGTCGCCCCAGCGACCACGATCCCTCGGACTGCGTCCTGCCGCGCCCAGGTCTGAGGGAGTGCGGTCGCCCCAGCGACCACGATCCCTCAGATTGCGTCCCCCGGCGGCTCGCCAGAGGTGGCGGGCGTCAGCCGGAGGCGCGCAGGGCCCAGCGACGGATCAGGTCGACGCGCTGCTGCAGCTGGTCGGCCGTCGCCTGCGCAGCCGGAGGGCCGCCGCACGAGCTGCGCAGCTGCGAGTGGGTGACGCCGTGCGGCTGGCCCGTCCGGTGGTGCCACGCCCCCACGAGGCCGTTGAGCTCGCGGCGCAGCTCGGCGCGACGCTCGAACTGCGCGTCGCGCTCGGCCTCCTGGGCCGCGGTCGCCTCCGGGGTCCGCGCCTTCTTGGAGCGGTTCGCACGCAACAGCTCGGCCACTTGGTCCGGCTCGAGCAGCCCCGGGATGCCGATGAAGTCGAGCTCGTCCTCGGCGAGGTCCTCGCCGCCGAACTCGCCACCGTCGTAGACGACGCGGTCGAACGCGGCCTCGCTGCCGAGCGCCTCGTAGGTGCCGAGCTCGTCGGCGGACGCGGCCTCGGACTGCTGGGCCCGGGCGAGCAGCTCCGCCTCAGCGGCGAACAGGTCGTCCTCGTCCTTGACCGGCCGACCGACGACGTGGTCCCGCACGACCTCGAGATCGCTGGCCAGCGAGAGCAGACGCGGCACGCTCGGCACGAACACCGACGCGGTCTCACCACGCTTGCGCGCCCGCACGAAACGGCCGATCGCCTGCGCGAAGAACAGCGGCGTGGACGTCGTGGTCGCGTAGACCCCGACCGCGAGCCGCGGGATGTCGACCCCTTCGCTGACCATCCGGACCGCGACGAGCCACGGACTCATGCTCGCGGAGAACTCCGCGATCCGAGCGCTCGCGCCGGCCTCGTCGGACAGCACGACGGTCGGCGCGGTGCCGGTGATCTCGCGCAGCAGGGCGCCGTAGGCCCGGGCGGACTCCTGGTCGCTCGCGATCACGAGCCCGCCGGCGTCGGGGATGTCGCGCCGCACCTCCATGAGACGGCGGTGGGCCTGCGCGAGCACCGTCGGCATCCACGAGCCGCGCGGGTCGAGCGCGGTGCGCAGCGCCTGGGCGGTCTGGTCCTTCGTGAGCGGCTCGCCGAGGCGGGCCGCGACCTCGTCCCCCGCGCGCGTGCGCCACTGCATCTCGCCCGAGTAGGCCATGAACAGCACCGGCCGGACGACGCCGTCGCGCAGCGCACGACCGTAGTCGTAGGAGTAGTCGGCGACGCTCTGCTTCGTGCCGTCGTCCTGCGGGGCGTAGGTGACGAACGGGATCGGGTTCTGGTCCGAGCGGAACGGGGTGCCGGTCAGGGCGAGGCGCCGCTCCGCCGGGTCGCACGCCTCCTGCACCGCATCGCCCCACGAGAGCGCGTCGCCGGCGTGGTGCACCTCGTCGAGGATCACGAGCGAACGGCGTGCCTCGATGCGCGCCCTGTAGGCGTTCGGGTTGACGCCGAGCCCGGCATAGGTGACGCAGAACCCGCGGAAGTCCTTGCCGAGCGCCCCGCTGCCGGCGAGCGCCGGGTCGAGCGAGATGCCGAGTCCGGCGGCGGCGAGCGCCCACTGGGTCTTGAGGTGGTCGGTCGGGGTCACGACGACGACCCGTTCCACGATGCCGCGCTCGATCAGGTCGGCGGCGATGGTGAGGGCGAACGTGGTCTTGCCGGCGCCTGGCGTCGCGACCGCGAGGAAGTCGCGAGGAGCCGTCCGACGGTAGAGGTCGAACGCTTCTCGCTGCCAGGCCCGGAGGCGCTGGCTAGCCATCGGAGCCGGTGTCCCCCTCGTCGTCGCCGGACTCCATGCCTTCCCAGATCTCCTTGCACTCCGGGCAGACCGGGAAGCGCTGCGGGTCACGGCTGGGCACCCACACCTTGCCGCACAGTGCCACGACCGGCGTGCCCATGACCATGGCCTCGGTCAGGGTGTCGCGCGGGACGTAGTGGCTGAAGCGCTCGTGGTCGCCCGCCTCGGGGCGCACGTCCGTGCGCTCGTCCGTGACGGTCTGCGTGCCGCGTCCGAAGAATCCCACGTCCCCATCGTAGACCGAACCGACCACCATCGAGCCCACGTGCGGGGATGGCTGTCAGTTCGTCCCGGGATCCGCGGGGAAGGTCGCCCAGAACCGCGTGTCGTCGTCCTGGCGCCGGAGCACCTCGCGCCACAGGATCTCGGGCTGGGGCGAGGTCAGGTCCGTGTCCCGGGCCTCCAGCACGACCCAGGAGCCCTCGTCGACCTCGCCCTCGAGCTGCCCGCCCGACCAGCCCGCGTAACCCGCGAACACCCGCAGCCCGAGCAGCTGACCGGCGGGCGGCGGCTGGCCCTCGAGGTCGACGAGCCCGACGTGACCCGTCATCGGTCGCCAGCCCTCCGGCACGACACCGTCCGGGGCCAGGCCGACGGCCAACGCGGAGTCCATCGCCACCGGTCCGCCGTCGAAGAGGCAGTCCGGTGCGTTGACGTGCATCGCCCACCGCGGCAGGACGTCCTCGACGTCCGACGGCAGGGGACGGTTGACGATGACGCCGAGCGCCCCGTCCTCGTCGTGGTCCAGCAGGAACACGACGGAGCGCCAGAACGGCCCCGACTCGATCGCCGGGGTCGCGACGAGCAGACGACCGCGCCACGACTCCATGACCCTCATGATGCCCCGTCGCGCCAGCCCTTGGCCGGAATTCGACGTGTCCCGACTCCCCCGGGACTGTCCGCGACGTCCTGCCCGCGACGATGCTGAGGACCCTGCAGCCGGCCGACCGAGAGGTGATCCCGTGGATCCATCGATGCTCGTGGCGTTCGTCGTGGCGGTGGCGCTGGTGTGCGCCGTGCCCGGACCCGACATCGCCTACGTCGTGGCGCACTCCGTGGCCGACGGACGGCGCACCGGCGTCGTCGCGTCGCTCGGCATGTCCGTCGGGATGCTCGCCCACACGAGTGCTGCGGCACTCGGCCTGAGCGCGGCGGTCGCCGCCCACGCGGGCGTGCTCGAGGCGATCCGGTGGATCGGCGCCGCGTTCCTCGTCTGGCTGGCGGTCTCGGCCTTCCGGTCCGGCCGGTCGTTCGAGCCCGGTCGACAGGTCGCCCCGCACGGCACGACACGCGTCTTCGCCATGGCCGCCGCCACCAACCTGGCCAATCCCAAGATCATCGTGTTCTTCCTGGCGTTCTTGCCGCAGTTCGTCACGACCGACGGCTGGCCCCTGACCGTGCAGCTGCTCGTCCTCGGCACGGCGTTCACGCTCGTCGGGCTGCTGAACGACCTGGTGTACGCGGTCCTGGCCGCTGCCCTCCGGGGCCGCGTGCTCGAGAACGCGGCCGCAGGACGCTGGATGCACCGACTCGCGGGCACCGTCTACGCGGCACTCGCGATCCGACTCGTGGTCTCGTCGCCCGCGCGGGCCTGATCCCACCCCTATCATCGGGCCCATGGCGAAGGAGTCGGAGGAGCTCGCGGAGTTCACGATCGACCAGCTCGCCGCGCGCGCCGACATGACGGTGCGCAACGTGCGCGCGTACGCCGCTCGTGGGCTGATCGACCCGCCGCGCCTCGAGGGGCGCACGGGCTACTACGACCAGTCGCACCTGCAGCGTCTGCGCCTCGTGCGCGAGTTCCTCGACCGCGGGTACACGCTCTCGGCCGTCGAGGACGCGATCGCTGCGAGCCCCCGCAGCGCTCCCGCCCACGCACTCGACCTGCTCCAGCTGCTCGACGAGCCGCGGCGCCAGGTCGAGCCCGAGGTCATGACCCGCGACGCCCTCGCCGCGCTCGCAGGTGTCGACCGTGACGACTCGCTCATCGACGGACTCACGGAGTTCGGGCTCGCCGAGTGGATCGACGACGACCACGACCACGTCCGGCTCCTGCAGCCGTCCATCGTGCGCGCCGGGGCCTCCGCCGTCTCGCTCGGCCTGGAACCGCAGACCGTCATCCAGCTCTTCCCGGCCATCTCCGAGCACCTCAGCGCCGTGGCGGACCTGTTCGTGCGCCGCGTCGCCGCGGACCTGGTCGACCCTTTCGTCGCGGCGAACATGCCCGAGGACCAGTGGCAGCCCATGCTCGACGCGATCGAGCGACTCCTGCCCGTCGCCCAGCAGGTCACGCTCGGCATCTTCCGTCAGCAGCTGGTGGCCTCGATCGACCGCGAGGTCGGCGACCAGATCGAGGAGCTCGCCGAGCGGTTCACCTCCGGCTCCTGAATCTTGACGTGGCCTGACGATGTTCCGACGAACGCCAACCTTGAGCTCCGGGGGTTCGACAACGAGGCGGAGAGCTACGAGTTCAGCCGCCTCGCCCAGAAAACCTTCAACGCAGTGAGAACCCGGGCGACCGCGGCGGGAGGGAGGGAGTGCCGCGGTCGCCCGGGTGGTCAGGGGTCAGGCCGCGAGGGCCTGACGCAGCCGGGCGATCAGGCCACGCGACTCGTCGTCGGCGCCGACCGGCGGCAGCTCGGTGCGGTCACGGGCGACGAGGCGAAGCCGTTCACCCTCCTCGAGGGCCGGTCCACGGCCCCCGGCGAAGGCGGCCAGCAGGCGATGCTCGTTGGCGAGCCCGACCGCGAGCACGGGATCGTCGCCCGCGGAGTCGAGCAGACGCCGCACACCCGGCACGGTCAGCGCGGCGGACTCCCAGGCCTCGAGCACGGCGGCCTCGGGCTCCAGGGCGGGCCCCTCGGCACCGGCGCGATCGAGCGCGCCACTCAGCTGCTGGAACCAGGTCAGCTGCAGCTCGCGCAGCAGGTCGGCAGGGGTCTCGAACGCGTCCCGCGCCTGAGGCACGGAATCGAGCAGTGTCGCGGCATCGACGCCGTCACGGTGCCGGTCGGCGACCGCGAGGACCTCGCGCAGGGCGGACTTGCGACGGTGGTAGGCATCCCAGGTCATGGTGGTGCTCCTTTCACGAACCGTCGGACCGAGCGGCATACTCTCGGTACGTACTCTCAGTATGTCCGGTGGTGCGTCCCAGGGCCACGCCAGAGGGCTGTGACGGTGGACACCAGCCGGGGACCGCCCGCGTAGGATGCTCGACATGACCCATGGCAAGGTGCGTCCGGCCTCCGTGCTGCGCGCCGCCCGCAAGCCGTCGCGGCGTCCGAGCCACTCCGGCACCAAGCGGTCGCTCCTCGACAACGCCCAGGAGCTGTTCGCCCGCCACGGCTACTCCGGCACCTCGCTCGACGAGGTCGTCGCGGCCGCCCGGGTCACCAAGGGTGCGCTGTACCACCACTTCCCCAGCAAGCTCGCCCTGTTCGAGAGCGTCTTCGAGCGGCTCCAGGACAGCAGCGCCCGCCAGATCGAGCAGCAGATCGACCAGGTCGACGACCCCTGGGAGCGGGCCCGCACCGGCCTGCGCGCCTTCCTGCAGGTGTGCCAGGAGCCGCACTTCCGGCGCATCTGCCTGCAGGAGGCGCCGGCCGCGCTCGGGCACGAGCGCTTCGCCGAGGCCGAGAGGACCGCGTCCCTGGGCCTCGTCGAGCGCATCGTCGACGACCTCCTGGCCGACCTCGGCGGCGCCGACGGCCTCGGCGAGACGTTCGCCGTGATCTTCTACGGCGCCATCCGCTCGGCCTCGGAGTACGTCTCCGACGCCGAGGACCCGGATCTCGCGGCCGCTCAGATCGAGGAGGTCATCGGGGCGATCCTGGCCGGGCTCCGCTCGCTCGAGAGCCTCGTCGCCCCCGCCTCCTGAGCAGGGCCTCAGCCCAGGTCGATGCCGCCCTGCCCCTTGGGCACGAGCTCGATCCACGTCCTGCCCGGCGCGACGGTGAGCTTCGTGCCCTTCCTGCTGCGCAGGACGATCTCGGACTTGCTCGTGGACTTGTGCCATGTGGCCTCGACGGCACGGTCCTTGTGCAGGATCACGGCGCGGCCCGACCCGCGGAACTTCGTCTCGGGGACCGGGTTGCCCGCCGGGTCGGTGTAGCCGGCGTCGCCCACTGGCGCGAACAGCACGAGCAGGTTGTCGGCCCGGAACTCCTTGCTCGCGTGACCGTTCGTGCGGCGCCAGGTGCCGTCCTTCAGGCGCCAGCCGGTGCGGGTGCCGCCGGAGAAGCTGACGGTCGCCCGGGTGACCTTCCGGCCCTGCGGGCCGGCCTTCTTCTCACCCTTCGTCGACCACGGCAGGTAGGGCCCCGGGATCCTGGACGGCTTGGCCGTCCGGTCGAGCCGCTTGAGGTCGACGAGGCGGTTGTAGGGGCGCACCTTGGCGGGATCGCTGCGAAAGCCCTTGGCGCCGCCGTCCTCGGTGTGGACCTTGATGCCGGCGCCCTTGACCTTGCCGACCACGCCGCCGGCACCACCGGACGCGACGATCTGGCCGCCCACCGGTCCGGCGATGCCGATGTCGGTGCCGCGCATCGAGCGCACGTGCCCGACCTTGGACGGGAGGGTGGAGTAGTAGAAGGCCGCGAGCCGCGTCAGGCCGCCCTCGACGAGCTCCTCGACGACCAGGTCGGCCTTGTCGAGACCGATCTGCGGCGCGCCGGCCCCGGTGTTCTCGATCTTGACGACGTAGACGGGGTTCCCGGGACGCCCGTCCTTCAGGGTGCGACCCGTCACCGGGGAGACCTCGACGATCCGGGAGGCCGATCCCTTGGAGGCGTCCGGGTCAGGACTCTCGTCCTCACCCTTCGAGCACCCCGCCGCGACGAGGACGAGGGCCAGGACAGGAACCAGGAGACGTGCCTTCATGGACGCCAGCATGCATCACGCGGAACCCGGTTCCGGGCAAGGGGCGGGTGTCGGCGCGCGCTGTCAGGATGGGAGGGTGCTCGACTCCTTCGCCCCCGCCACGCGTGAGTGGTTCGAGCGCACCTTCGACGCCCCGACCGAAGCCCAGCAGGGCGCCTGGTCCGCGCTCGAGCAGGGCGAGCACGTGCTCGTCGTCGCGC
>JALRCA010000272.1 GCA_023257515.1 Aeromicrobium sp. | reverse complement strand
CGTGGTCGTGCTGCTCGGACGTCAGGTACGCGTTGCGCGAGCTGAGCGCCAGGCCGTCGGCCTCGCGGACGATGGGGTGGCCGACGACCTCGACGTCGAGCACGAGGTCGCGCACCATGCGGCGCACGAGCGCGAGCTGCTGGAAGTCCTTGTCGCCGAAGACGGCGACGTCGGGGCGCACCAGCGCGAACAGCTTCGCGACGACGGTCAGCACCCCGCGGAAGTGGGTCGGTCGGGCCGCGCCCTCGAGCACCTGCCCGAGCGGGCCGGGGTCGAGCGTGACGGCGTCGTCCAGGCCCCCGGGGTAGACCTCGTCGACGTCGGGCGCGAACACCACGTCGACGCCCTCCTGCGCGCAGACCCGCAGGTCGGCGTCGAGGGTGCGGGGGTAGGCGTCGAGGTCCTCGCCCGGACCGAACTGCGTCGGGTTGACGAACAGCGACACGACGAGCGTGTCGGCTTCGGCCCGGGCCTGGCGCATGAGCGCGGCGTGGCCGTCGTGCAGCGCACCCATCGTGGGGACCAGCCCGACCGTGCCGGGACGGCCGGACAGGACGGCCCGGAGCTCCTCGCGCGTGCGCGCGACGTGGACGGTCACGTCAGACCCTCGCCGCGGACTCGGCCAGGGCGTCCCACTCGGCCTCGCGCAGGACCTGTTGGACCTGGCGCGAGGTGTCGTGGTCGACCCGGCCGTCGGCCTCGACCCGGCGCGCGGTGGCGCGCGCCAGGGCCAGGTAGGACTCACGGGTGTCGGCGGGGGCTGCGGCCAGGGCGTCGGTGTGCGCCCGGACGGTCGTGACGTCGCCGCGGGCCACCGGGCCCGTGAGCGCTGCGTCGCCGAGGCGCAGGGCGTTGTCGAGGGCCGCCTCGAGCAGTGGTCGGAGCACGGCCGCGGGATCGACGGCTCCGCCGGTCGCGTCGATCGAGCGCAGCAGGCTGGCCGACTGGGCGACGAGGGTGACGAGGTGGTTGGCGCCATGGGCGAGCGCCGCGTGGTAGGTCGCGCGGTCCTGCTCCGCCACGTGCAGGACGGTGCCGCCCAGGAGGCCGACGAGCTCGTCGGCGAGCGCGACCTCGTCGGGCCCGGCGGTCACGCCGAACACGCAGTCGAGCCGGGCGTCGTCGGCGAGGCGGTCGGACGGGGCTCCGGTGAACGTCATGGCCGGGTGCAGGGCCACGACGCGGGCGCCGACCCGAGCGGCGGCCTCGAGTGCCCCGAGACCGTGGCGTCCGCTCGTGTGCACCACGACCTGGCCGGTCGTGATCGCCCCGACCGCGACGAGCTCCTCGACCACACGGACGAGCTCGTCGTCCGGGACGCTCAGGACGAGCAGGTCACCGGCGCGCGCGACCTCGGTCGGCTCGAGCACCGGCACGCCCGGCAGCGCGGTCGCTGCGCGCAGGCGCGACGCGTCGGAACGGGCGGACACCGCGACGACGTCGAGACCGACGTGACGCAGACGGGCGGCGAGCACGGAGCCGACGCGGCCGGCCCCGACGACGCCCACACGGGGACGCATCATGAGGGTGGTTGCCTTTCGTTCCAGTCCTGCGAGCAGGTACCAGACTGTGTGACGCCGTCAGTCTACGCCGGAGGCGAGGACCGCGCCCCGTGATCCCCGTCTCGACCGCCGTCACCCTCGGTCGAGGGCCCTGACGTGGTCGCCGAACCCGGGGAGCGTGAACCGTACGTGCCCGCGGCGCGGCGACGGCTCGATGATGCCCTTGTCGATCAGCCGGCTGCGAGGCACGCTGAGCGACCGCGAGTCCTTACCGAGCGACGAGGCGACGGCCGCGCGCGGCACGTCGTCCCTGCCATCGTCCGCCATGGCCGCGAGGAACCGCTGCTCCAGGTCCGACGCCGCGTTCCACCCGGCGGTGAACATCGCGCGGAGCTGCTCGTCGGCCGTCGTGCGCCCGGCGACGACGGCGGGTGGGCATGGACCTGCAGCAGGTACGGGAACCCCTTCGCCAGGTCGACGACGGCCCTCAGCGCGTTCGGGTCCCACGAGACCTCGAGCTCGCAGGCCGGCCGGGCGATGGCTGCCCCAGCATCGGTCTCGTCCAACCTGCTCAGGGGGACGAAGGCGGTGCGCTCGCCGAACGTCGCTGCGCGCGTCAGGATGCCCGGGGTCGACGGGAGCCCCGCGCCGATGACGGCGATCGAGTTGTCCTCGCGGCGGCCGTTCAGGTTCTGCAGGGCGTTGAGCACGATCGCGAGGTCGCGCCGCGGCGGTGCGTGGATCTCGTCGAGGAACACCGCCAGGCCAGCCCCACCACGGGATCCCGAGCTCGAGGGCGACCCGCTCGACCCGGATCCGCCAGCCCCGGCGGTCCGTCCGCAGGACGTCGCCGTCCTCGATCGTCCGGTTGACCCGGTCGACCAGGTCGGGCAGCAGCGGCTCGCCGTCGATGCCCGCGATCCACGACGTCAGGAAGCCGGTCTCCTCGGCGCGCCGCTGGGCGCTGCGCAGGAGCGACGTCTTGCCGACTCCGCGCGGACCGTGGAACACGGTGAGGGGCCCACCCATCTCGCCGTACGCGGTGACCCGGTCGAGGACGGACCCGATGCGCGCCAGCTGGGCGTCGCGGCCCGCGAGCAGGCGGGGGATCTCGCCCGGCGTGTGGGGTTCGGCACCGCGCCTCGGTTATACCTTGTTATACGGACATCGGAGAATGACGATGAGTGACGCCCGCGCATCGCCCGCCTAGGGTCGAGACATGGACGCGACGACCCGGACCCCGACCGCTCTCGACCGGCTCTGCGAGGACTGGGTCGAGGAGATGTTGACGCTGGAGCCGGAGCTGCACGTCGAGCTGGGACGCCCCGGGCGCGAGGGTGAGTACGCCGACCAGTCGCCCGAGGGCCACGACGCCCGCGCCGAGGCACGACGACGGGTGCTGCGGCGGCTCGAGCACGTCGAGGACGCCGACGAGGTCGACGTCGTCACCCGGGCCGAGCTGAAGCGGTCCCTGGGCGGCGACCTGGCACGGCACGAGGCGGGCTTCTGGCAGCGGGACCTGAACGTCATCGCCTCGCCCGCACAAGGTCTGCGTGAGATCTTCGACCTCATGCCGCGCGACTCCCAGAGCGACTGGGAGGTCACCGCCCTCCGGCTCGAGCAGCTGCCCCGCGCGATGGACGGCTACGTCGCGTCGCTGCGCGCGGGCGTCGCGGCGGGCAACGTGCCGGCCGTGCGCCAGGCGCACGAGGTCGCGGCCCAGGCCGACAAGCTCGCCGGGTCGTCGTCGTTCTTCGCCTCGCTCGCCGACGACGCCGTCCGCGCCGGTGTCGCCGACACCCTGGTCGCCCGCGTGCGCCAGGGCGTCGACGGAGCACGCACCGCCTACGACCACCTGGCCGCAGTGCTGCGCGACGAGGTCGCACCCGTCGCACCCACGGCCGACGCGGTCGGACGCGAGCTCTACGCGCTCGCGTCGGCGTCGTTCGTGGGCGTCGAGGTCGATCTGGACGAGACCTACGCCTGGGGGGTGGACGAGCTCGCCCGCATGGTCGAGGAGCAGGAGGCGATCGCCGACACGATCGTGCCCGGTGGCTCCGTCGCCGACGCGGTCGCGCACCTGGAGTCCGACCCCGCGAGCCGGCTCCACGGCACCGAGGCGCTGCGGGAGTGGATGCAGGCGACGAGCGACCAGGCCGTCGCCGAGCTCGGCCGCACCCACTTCGACATCCCCGAGCCGATGCGACGGCTCGAGTGCCTCATCGCCCCGACGCAGGAGGGCGGCATCTACTACACGCCGCCGAGCGAGGACTTCACGCGACCCGGCCGCATGTGGTGGAGCGTCCCGGAGGGCGTCACCGAGTTCGACGCCTGGCGCGAGCTCACGACCGTCTACCACGAGGGCGTGCCCGGCCACCATCTCCAGCTGGGGCTCGCCGTGGCGAACCGCGCCGAGCTCAACGGTTGGCGGCGGCTGTCGTGGAACTCCGGCCACGGGGAGGGCTGGGCGCTCTACGCGGAGCGACTCATGGCCGACCTCGGCTACCTCGACGCACCGGCGGACCGCCTGGGCATGCTCGACGGCCAGCGCATGCGCGCCGCGCGCGTCGTGCTCGACCTCGGGGTGCACCTGGGGCTGCCCAAGCCCGACGGCTCCGGCACGTGGACGGGCGACGACGCCTTCGGGTTCATGGCGCAGCACGTCTCGATGAACGCGCCGTTCGTGCGGTTCGAGGTCAACCGCTACCTCGGCTGGGCCGGCCAGGCGCCGTCGTACAAGGTCGGGCAGCGCCTGTGGGAGCGGCTGCGCGACGACTGGACGCGCGCCCACGGCGACGACCTCAGGGAGTTCCACCGGCGGGCCCTGTCCGTCGGCTCCGTCGGCATGGGCACCCTCCGCGACCACCTGCTCTGACGCCCGCCGGCCGCCCCCGGGGGCCATGGCGGTTTACCCGGCCGGCCGGGTAAACCGTCACTGGGCGCAGTGAATTTCCCTCGTCAAGCGCACCTTTACCCGGCCGGCCGGGTAAACCGCACCGCCGCTAGGCCGGGGTGGACGCGGTGCCCTTGGCGGTGTCCTCGTCGTCGTCGCCGGGCAGCTGGAGGGCACGCTCGAGCAGGAGGGCGGCCACGAGCAGCGCGACGCCGGCCAGTCCGGCCACACCGCCCTGGAGCACCCGGTCACGGCCGCTCTCGTAGGCGAAGCTGCGCACGAACGCCGCGGCGATGCCGATGTAGAAGCCGCCGAACAGCCCTCCGACGACGACCGACGCCTTGGCCGTCGCCAGCATCTTCATCCCGTGGTCGGACGTCATGCGTTCGCGACGACGGTGCAGGCTCAGCCAGGTGTTCCGGGCCAGCAACCCGATCGTGGCCGCCGCGACCGAGAGGACGGTGGCGGCGGTCCAGCCCGGCACGGGGACGGTGCCACCGAGACGTTCGGTGAGCGGGCGCAGCATCGCTCCCACGATGATCGCGACGCCCAGCAGCGCAGCGACTCGCAGAGGAGACGACCGCCGCACGTTCCTCACAAGATGATCTCGAGATCCTCGCGTCGCACCACACCGCTCGTGTCCACGTCGCCGATGAGGTCGGCGACGAAGCCCTTGCCCGGGATCTCGCCCTCGGGATCGATCTCGAGCCACGGCACGAGCACGAAGCCACGCTCGTGGGCCCGCGGGTGCGGCAGCTGCAGCGACTCGTCGTCGGCGATGCGCTCGCCGACCACGATGACGTCGACGTCGAGCGTGCGCGGGGCGTTGCGCTCGGAACGGTCACGGCCGAACGCGTCCTCGATCGCGAGCGCACGGTCGAGCAGCGTGTGCACGGTGAGCGTCGTGTCGATCAGGACGACGGCGTTGAGGAACGCGCCCGAGCCCTCGGGCGCGTCGACCGGATCGGTCTCGTACACCGACGAGACGGCGACGATCGTGACCTCGGGGGTGTCCTCGAGCGCGGACACGGCACCCTGCAGGCGGTTGAGGCGGTCGCCCAGGTTCGAGCCGATCGCGATGACCGCCTGACGGATGGGGCGCATGCCACCGGTCATGGTGTCCGCGTCCAGCACGTAAGGGGTGGGCGACTCGGTCACTGCTTGCTCCGCTCTGTCGTGACGCTGACATCGTCGAATGTCACCGTGATCGGCGCTTCGGGCTTGTGCACCGTCACGCTAGCCCATCGCACCGACGGGGCCTCCAGGCACCAGTCCAGCATACGGAGCGCCAACGTCTCAACGAGCGCCAGAGGCTCCCCGGTGATGAATCCGTGGATCCCCTCGGCGACGGCGCCGTAGTCGACCGTGAGCGACAGGTCGTCGCTCCGCGCGGCGGCCGAGACGTCCAGGCCCAGGCTCACGTCGACGACGAAGCGCTGGCCGTCGCGACGCTCGTGGTCGAAGACGCCGTGGTAGCCGGTGCCGGCGATCCCGGTGATGTCGATGCGGTCCAGACCCTCGGGACAGCTCATGGCTCCTCGACCTCCTGCACCTCGATGACGGGCGAGGCGTGGCGTGACCAGAACTGCCACCGTCCGCCACGCAGGACGAGCACGCTCGTGCACACGGCCTTGCCGCCGGTGAACGAGTCATCGGCCATCTCCTGGCCCGAGAGGATGTTCTCGGTGCAGGTGACGACCGCGACGTCGCCGTCCGGTCCGAGGGGCAGCTGGACCTGGACGTCGGTCAGGAAGAACTGGATGTAGCCGAGGTTCGCCATGAGCACGGTCCACGAGCGCAGGACCGACGTGGTGCCGTGCAGGATCTCGGCGCCGGGGTGGACGCACGACGTGGTGGTGTCATCGACCCACAGCGACGTCATGAGGTCGAGGTCGCCGGTCTCGACGGCGTCGTAGAAGGCTCGGTGGGCGGTCAGCACGTCCTGGCTCATCGGGCCCGCTCCTGCTCCAGGCGCTCGACGACCCGCACCGCGTCGGCGGACGCCGCGACCTCGTGGACGCGCACGGCCCAGGCACCGGCTGCGGCCGCCAGCGTCGTGATCGCCGCGGTGGCGTCGTCGCGCTGCTCCGGGGGGCGGACCCGGTGCGTGCCGCCGGCGCCGTCGTGGGCGAGCAGACCGCCCAGGAACCCCTTGCGGCTCGCGGCCACGAGCACGGGCAGGCCCAGCGCGGCGAAGCGGTGCAGCGCGGCCAGCAACGTCCAGTTCTGGTCGCCGGTCTTGCTGAACCCGAGCCCCGGGTCGACGACCACCTGCTCGAGGGCGACGCCGGCGGCGACGGCGGCGTCGACCCGCTGCTGCAGCTCGCGCAGCACGTCCTCGACGACGTCGTCGTAGTCGGTCAGGTCCTGCATGCGGTCGGAGTGCCCACGCCAGTGCATGAGCACCATGGGGGATCCCGAGGCGGCGACCAGCGGCATCATGGCGGGGTCGGCACGGCCGCCGGAGACGTCGTTGACCAGCCGGGCGCCCGCCTCGAGGGCGCGCTCGGCGACGCGCGAGCGCATCGTGTCGACGGACACCACGACGCCCGACGCCGCGAGCCCCTCGACGACGGGCAGCACGCGACGCAGCTCCTCGTCCTCGTCGATGCGTAGGGCGCCCGGACGGGTGGACTCCCCGCCGACGTCGACCAGGTCGGCCCCGTCCGCCACGAGCGAGAGGCCGCGCGCGACGGCGTCGTCGGCCGACGTCCAGCGACCGCCGTCGGAGAAGGAGTCGGGCGTGACGTTCACGACGCCCATCACCAGGCACCGTCGCGACGCGCCGGGGTCGACGAGGTCGGCGACCGGCGTCACAGGCGTCCCGAACCGGCCGTGATGAGCCCGAGGGCCTCCGCCCGGGTGGCGGGATCGCGCAACCGGCCGCGGACGGCACTCGTGATCGTCTTGGCGCCACCCTTGCGCACGCCACGCATCGTCATGCACAGGTGCTCGGCCTCGATCACGACGATGACGCCGCGCGGCTCGAGCACGTCGGTGAGCGCATCGGCGACCTGGGTCGTGAGCCGCTCCTGCACCTGCGGACGTCGCGCGAACACGTCGACGAGCCGAGCGAGCTTGGACAGGCCCGTGACGTGGCCGTTCTCGCGCGGGATGTAGCCCACGTGGGCGACCCCGGTGAACGGCACCAGGTGGTGCTCGCAGATCGACCACAGCTCGATGTCGCGCACGAGCACGAGCTCGTCGTGGCCGACGTCGAACGTCGCGCTCAGGACCTCGCGCGGGTCCTGGTCCAGCCCGGCCAACAGCTCCTGATAGGACTTGGCGACCCGCTTGGGGGTGTCGCGCAGTCCGTCGCGGTCGGGGTCCTCGCCGACGGCGAACAGCAGCTCACGGATGGCGGCCTCGGCGCGAGGCAGGTCGACAGGCACGACGGCTCAGCTCGCGTCGTCACCGCGCTGCGGCGGTTCGTCGGCGGGCGGTGCGTCCGGCCCGGTGTCCGGGCCCACGACGAGACCCGTCTCGGGCTGGTTGGTCGACTCGGGCACGGCGACGGGCGGCTGGTCCGACGGCACCCGCTGGTCCGAACCGGTCCACGCCGGGCGCACCTCACGGCGACGCAGCGCGCTGAAGATCTCGGCGACCTGCTTCTTGTCGAGCGTCTCCTTCTCGAGGAGCTCCTCGACGAGGCGGTCGAGCACGTCGCGGTTGTCGACCAGGATGTCGAACGCCTCCTGGTGGGCCGTGAGGATCAGGCCGGCGATCTCCTCGTCGACGATCGCGGCGACCGACTCGGAGTAGTCGCGCTGGTGCCCGCCGAGATCGCGACCGAGGAACGGCTGCGAGTTGTCGCCGCCGAGCTTGACCGCGCCGAGGCGGTCGCTCATGCCGTACTGCGTGACCATGGCGCGGGCGAGGCCCGTGGCCTTCTCGATGTCGTTGCCGGCACCCGTGGTCGGGTTGTGGAAGACGAGCTCCTCGGCCGCGCGGCCGCCCAGCATGTAGGCCAGCTTGTCCTGCAGCTCCGCGCGGGTCTGGCTGTACTTGTCCTCGTCGGGCAGCACCATCGTGTAGCCGAGCGCGCGACCGCGCGGCAGGATCGTGATCTTGTGCACCGGGTCGCTCTGCGGCAGCGCCGCGGCGACGAGCGCGTGGCCGCCCTCGTGGTAGGCGGTCACGAGGCGCTCGTGGTCGTTCATGAGGCGCGTGCGCTTCTGAGGTCCCGCCATGACGCGGTCGATGGCCTCGTCGAGCGAGGCGTTGTCGATGACCTTGGCGTTGTTGCGCGCCGTGAGCAGCGCCGCCTCGTTGAGCACGTTGGCGAGATCGGCACCGCTGAAGCCGGGGGTGCGGCGCGCGACGCTGCCGAGATCGACGTCGGGACCGATCGGCTTGCCGCGGGCGTGGACCTTGAGGATCGTCTCGCGACCCTTGAGGTCGGGCGCCTCGACACCGATCTGACGGTCGAAGCGACCGGGGCGCAGCAGCGCGGGGTCGAGCACGTCGGGACGGTTGGTCGCGGCGATCAGGATGACGCCGCCACGCACGTCGAAGCCGTCCATCTCGACGAGGAGCTGGTTGAGGGTCTGCTCGCGCTCGTCGTGACCGCCGCCCATGCCGGTACCGCGGTGGCGACCGACGGCGTCGATCTCGTCGATGAAGACGATCGCCGGGGCGTTCTCCTTGGCCTGCTCGAACAGGTCGCGGACGCGCGAGGCGCCGACACCGACGAACATCTCGACGAAGTCCGAGCCGGAGATCGAGTAGAACGGCACGCCCGCCTCACCGGCGACGGCGCGGGCGAGGAGCGTCTTGCCGGTCCCGGGCGGGCCGTAGAGCAGCACGCCCTTGGGGGTACGAAGGTACATACTCCGTTAGCCCATCGCAAACGGTCGCATCTACTACCATTACGGCTACACTACCTTCTCTTATTACGTTTGACGTAGAAGGTCGGTACAACATACAGTTTAGCCTCCAGTTTACAAACACCGATAACAATACAATTCACGACGTTGATGTGTGGTTCAAACAAAATGACATTGATATCCCGGATAGTAACAGTGTGTTTTCGGTACCGGGAAGACATAGTGGAGCAAACGGCCAGCTTGTTGCGTCACTAAATTTCTTTGTAGAAGCACAGGTTGGGGATATTGTGGAAATTGTCTGGCATACCAGCAGCTCTAAC
>JALRCA010000245.1 GCA_023257515.1 Aeromicrobium sp. | reverse complement strand
CAACCGCGTCGTCCCGCACGCCGACCTCGAGCGTGAGGCCCTTTCGATGGCCCGCACGATCCTCGGCAAGTCGCCCACGGCCATCCGGATGCTGAAGTTCGCGTTCAACGCGATCGACGACGGCATGGTCGGCCAGCAGGTGTTCGCGGGGGAGGCGACCCGCCTCGCCTACGGCACCGATGAGGCCGTCGAAGGACGCGACGCGTTCCTCGAGAAGCGCGACCCGGGTCAGGCCGCCGGGCAGGACGTAGACGTCGTCGCCGTCGTTGACCGCGAACGGGCGCAGGTCGACGTGCCGCGGGCGGATGCCCTGGTCGACGAGGGTCGGCACGGTGGAGAGGGAGATGACCGGCTGCGCGATCCATGCGCGCGGGTCCTCGTCGATCTTGCCGCGGAGCTCGTCGAGCTCCTCGCGCGAGGCGGCGGGACCGATCACGATCCCCTTGCCGCCGGAGCCGTCGACCGGCTTCAGCACCAGCTCGTCGAGCCGGTCGAGGACCTCGGCCCTCTGCTCGGCGTCGCCGAGGCGCCACGTGTCGACGTTGCGCAGGATCGGCTCCTCGGAGAGGTAGTAGCGGATGAGGTCCGGCACGTAGGTGTAGATGAGCTTGTCGTCGGCGACGCCGTTGCCGACCGCGTTGGCGATCGTGACGTTGCCGGCGCGCGCGGCGTTGACCAGGCCCGGCACGCCCAGCACCGACTCGGGCAGGAACTGCATGGGGTCGAGGAACTCGTCGTCGAGGCGCCGGTAGATGACGTCGACGGGCTCGAGGCCGCGCGTCGTGCGCATCATGACGCGGCCCTGGCGGCACACCAGGTCGCGGCCCTCGACGAGCTCGACGCCCATCGTGCGCGCCAGCAGCGTGTGCTCGAAGTAGGCGGAGTTGTAGACGCCCGGGGTAAGCACCACGACAGTCGGGTCGGTGACACCCGACGGCGCGGCCGCTCGCAGTGCCTTGAGCAGGTTGCGCGAGTACTGCTGCACCGGCCGGATGCGGTGGTCGGCGAACACCTCGGGCAGTGCCGCCGACATGGCGGGCCGGTTGGTCATGACGTACGAGACGCCCGACGGCACGCGGCAGTTGTCCTCGAGCACCCGGAAGTCGCCGTTGCCGTCGCGGATCAGGTCGATGCCGGAGATGTGGACGCGGACGCCGTTCGGCGGCTCCAGCCCGGCCACGACCCGGTGGTAGTGCGGAGACGTCAGGACCGTCTCGCGCGGCACGACGCCGTCCGCGAACACCTCGCCCGGGCCGTAGACGTCGGCCAGGAACGCCTCGAGCGCCTTGACCCGTTGCCGCACGCCGGTGTCGACGTGGCGCCAGTCGGCGGCCTCGATGATGCGCGGCACCATGTCGAGCGGGAACGGCCGCTCCTCGCCCCCGACGCCGAACGTGACGCCCTGGTCGAGGTAGGCCGAGGCGAGTGACTCGGCGCGGATCCGGATCTCCTCGTCGCCCATCGCCTGGAAGGCGGCGTGGACACCCGCGTACTCGGACCGGACCGTCGACCCGTCGTACATCTCGTCGAAACCGACCACCGGGCCGTACTCGTCGAAGAGATGGGTGTCGGTCACGCGGGCCACCTTAGGTCGCGGATGTCTCGGTCGTGTTTCGTCACTCCCTTGATATCGAACCCCTGGCGACGGCGCACGTGCACCACCGGACACGGACCTAACCACTGGGTGCGACGACCCCCGGAATCACGCTCTTGCGGCTAGCCTGGGCCCAGGATCGCCGACGGCGGTTCCCGCCCTCCGAAGGGTCACGCGATGACTGATGGTCACGTCCTGGTCTTGAACGCCAGCTACGAGCCCCTGCAGCGCGTCTCGCTGCGCCACGCCATCAAGATGCTCGTGCGCGAGGTGGCCGTCATCGAGGAGGCGGGCGACGACACGTTCGGTCCGTACCCGCGACCGCTCGTGCTGCGTCTCGTCCGCTACGTCGTGGCCCGCTGGCAGCACCGCCGCGGGCACCTGTGCACCAAGTCAGCGATCAAGGCGCGCGACCGGGCCTGCGCCTACTGCGGCGGCCCTGCCGAGACGGTCGACCACGTCGTGCCACGCTCCCGCGGAGGCGGGCTCACCTGGGAGAACGCCGTCGCCGCGTGCCTGCGCTGCAACCACCGCAAGGCCGATCGGACGCCCGAGGAGGCCGGCATGCGCCTGCTCCTGGTGCCCTGCCCGCCTCCGCTCGGCCTCGCGTGGAAGCCCCCGACGGCCGAGTCGATCGCCTGAGCGTCGACCGCGTCCGGGCTACGGCGCGAGGACCCCGATCTGCTGCATGAAGGTCAGGTTGTCCTCGAGGTGCCAGTCCTCCGTGATCCGGTGGCCGGGTCCGTTCGCGTGCTGGATGTCGATGGCGTCGAAGCGGACCTCCTGGCCCCGACCCTTCGTGCCCTGGAACGTCCCGGTGAAGTGACCGCGGAACACGAGTCGCGCCGTGAACGTGTCTCCCGTGACGTACAGGTCCGCGAGCTCGCAGGACAGGTCCGGCACCGCGGCGCGGAACGCCTTCGAGGCCGCTCGCGGCCCCTGCGGTCCCTGGGGTCGCCCTGCGGGCAGCGTCCGGTCCTGGAAGTCGTCGGTCACGGCCTGGTCGAGGTAGCGGGTCCGTCCCGTCGACCAGAAGGTGTAGAGCCGCCGGGCGGTGAGGACCACGGCCCTGACCCGGTCGGGGTCGGCACCCTTCTCGGCGTGCACCGTCCCCGGCCGGACCAGGCCCGGCTCGTCGGAGACGTACGAGGGCGTCGACCGTCCCTGCGCGCAGGCGGTCGTCGACGCCAGGAGCGCGACGACGAGCGCGGGTCCGAGGAGTCGCCTACGCAAGACGGCCACCCCCGTCGACGTGCAGCGTCGTGCCGGTGATGAACGGGTTCGCCAGGAGCGAGACGACCGCCTCGGAGAGGTCCTGGGTCGTCCCGACGCGGCGGGCCGGGTTGGCGGCGGCGGTCGAGGCGAGGAACTCGTCCTTCTCGGGACCGAGCCGGTCCCACGCACCGGAGTCGACGATGCCGGGCGAGACCGCGTTGACGCGGATGGGTGCCAGCTCGACGGCGAGTGCCTGGGCCAGGTGCTCGGCGGCGCCGTTGGTCGTCGCCATCACGACGAGTCCGGGCTGCGGCCGGTGTGCCGCGACGCCCGAGAAGAGCACGATCGATCCGCCGGGGCGGATCTCGAGGTGCTTGGCGAGGAGCAGCGGGCCGAGGACCTTGGCGTCGAACGCACGGCGCACGGCCTCGAGCTCCAGGTCGGCGACCGGGCCGTTCGCGTGCGCGGCTGCCAGGATCACGACGTGGTCGACCGGACCGACGGTCGCGGCGAGCTCGGCGATCGAGGCCTCGTCGCCGAGGTCGAGACGCTGATCGCCGTCCCTCGGGTGGCGCGCGGTGCGGACGACGGTCGCGCCGAGGGCGGTCAGGTCGTCGGCCAGTCGACGGCCGATGCCCGAGCCGGCCCCGACGACCACGACCGTGCTGTTCTCGAGTCGCTGGGTGGATGGGGTTCTCGTGGAGTTGCTCATGACGGGGTCAGCGTCTGCCGGCGATCGCATCATCCCCTCACGCCACGAATGATCTGGATGGTTGCGATAGTTTTCTTCGATGCCAACGTTGCGCGCCCTCGAGTGCCTCGTCGCCGTCGTGGACCACGGCTCGTTCACCGCAGCCGCCCGGGAGCTGCACCTCTCCCAGCCTGCGCTGTCCCACCAGGTGCGGACGCTCGAGCGGGAGCTCGGTGCCCAGCTGCTGGAGCGCCTGCCGCGCGGCGTGCGCGCCACGACGGCGGGCGAGGTCGTCGTCGAGGACGCCCGGACCGCGATCAGGGCGACGGTGCGACTCGTCGAGCGGGGTCGCGAGGCGGCCGTCGGCCGGGTGGGACGACTCCGGGTCGGGTGTGCGGAGACCCTGACCTCCGCCGTCATGGGACCCGTCCTCCGCGACTGGCGCGCGTCACGCCCCGAGGTGACGATCGAGCTGACCGAGGCCTCGAGCGCGGACGTGCTGGCCGACCACGTGCTGGCCGACGAGCTCGACGTAGCGATCTGCCCCCGACCCTCCCGGCACGAGGTGACGGCGAGCGTGGTCGGTCACGAGGAGCTCGTCGTCGTCACGGCCGGGTCCACGAGCGGACCGGCCCCGTGGGCAGAGGTCGGGGCGATGTCGGTCGTCCACTACGAGCTCACGAACGGCCTCGCGTCGTGGCTGGACCGGACGGCGGCCGAGCACGGCGTCGTGCTCGAGGCCGTCACCCGTGTCCGGTCCGCCCACACCGCGGCCCGCCTGGCGGCCTCGGGGCTCGGTGCCGCGATCGTGCCGACCTCGGCGCTCCCGGGTGGGTCGGACGTCTCGGTGCGTCGACTCGACCCGTCCCTCACCCGGGAGGTCGTCGCCCTCACCCGCGGGGGGCCGGCGGGGCTGGAGCGTCGGTTCGTCGAGCACGTCGCCCAGGTCGCGGGCGACACCGTCGGACCATGAGCCCCGCCTCCGGACCCTGAGCCCCGCCTCCGGACCCTGAGCTTGTCGAAGGGTCACCCAGCCCCCCTTCGGCAAGCTCAGGAACCCCCTTCGACAGGCTCAGGAACCTTCAGAGGCCGGCGTTCTCGTAGATGTCCTCGAGGGCGTCGAGGTAGGCGCCCTCGTCCTCGCCCGCCTTCTGCTGCGCGGCGCGGGCCTCGGCGATGACCTGGTCGGCGACCTTCTCGTAGCGGGCGTTCCACTTCTCGGCGTCGATCTGCCAGTAGCCGCAGGTGTAGAAGTCGGCCTGCGTCCAGCCGAGCTCGCGACGCAGGTGACGGCGGACGCCGCGCGACGCCCGGGCCTCGCCGGCGAGCCACACGTAGCGACCCGCCGGGTCGGTGGGCAGGCCACGCGAGCGCACCGCGTCCTCGAGGGCACCGCAGATGTCGGTGTCGCGCTCGACGACCCTCCACTCCACGCTCACGTCCGCCGGGCTGGGCAGCGGGATCCTGTCGGCGGGATCGGTCACGACGACGACGGCCTCGACGCGCTGATCCGGCTGGAGCCCGCGCAGGATGCGCGCGAGGGCCGGCAGACCCGTGATGTCGGCGACGAGCAGCTGCCACGGCACCTCGGGCGGCGCCTTGTAGAGACCGCGTGGCTCGATGATCCCGACCTGGTCGCCGGGCTGCACGCGACGCACCCAGTCGGACCCGATCCCGACCTCGTGGAGCGCGATGTCGATGTCGAGGTGCACGCGGCCCTCGACGACGCGGTGGTCGCTGATGGTGTAGACCCGGGCCGCTGGTTCCACCGCACCCTCGGGCCACGTGAAGGTCCAGGTCTCCTCCTCGATCTCGGGAAGCGCGAGCTCGGCGCCGACCGGAGGGATCATGAGGCGCACGTACTCGTCGGGGACGCCCGTCGTGGCGAGGTCGTCGGTCACGAGCGTCACGGTGACGAGGTGGGCCGAGAGCTGCTGCGTGCCCAGGACCGTCGCGGCGACGGTGCGGACGGCGGTCATGGGAACCTCCGGGATCGAGTGCAGTACTTAGGCCAGGCTAACCGACCCGATCCGCTGGGTCATCTCCGTCGGTCCCGTCGCCGTTGCCGAGCCTCCCGATGCGGTGTCGACCCTCGAGCGACGCTGTGCGGCCGTTCGACGACATTCGCCCGAGCTGCGAGCTTCTCAGATCCTGCCGGCCAGGATGTCCATCAGGACGTAGATCGCCGTCACTCCCAGGATCAGGGCACCCACCATGGCCGCACCCGACAACGGGGCGAGCCGACCTCTGTCCTTCAATGCTCCTGCCAGCCAGAGACGCGATCCGACGAGCACGATGGAGGCGAACACGACCGACGCGGCGGCGAGCAGATCACGCAGCACGACGGGCTCGAGGCGGGGGAAGAACCACCACGTGAGGAAGAAGAGGACGGATCCAACAGCGACGAAGAGACGGCGCAACGCCGCCTCGCCTGGGGTTTCGTCCTCGTGCTGCGACCCGGCCACCGCACGAGGGTACGGGCCGCCGATCGCTCGGTGCACACGTTCAGCCGGACTCACTCACGAGTGAGCGTGCTCGGCCGGTCAGGGCTCTTCCGACGATGTCGATGACCTACGCCGAGCCTCACGGGGTCCACCACCCGTGTCCGCCACGGTTTCTGCATCGCCGCTCCCGCGAGGGTCCGTCGGCGACGACGCGCGGGACCGCACCCACCAGGGTGCGTTGGTAGCCTCGCCGGGTGACGTCATCGCTCGAGGTCAGGACCATCAGCACGGCCGAGCACCTCGCGTTCGTCGAGGGCCGCGACACGGTCAGCTTCCTGCAGACCCCGGCGTGGGCGCAGGTCAAGGCGGAGTGGCGCGGGGAGTCCGTCGGCTGGTTCGCGGGCGGCGAGCTCGTGGGCGCCGGTCTCGTGCTCTACCGCAAGGTGCCCAAGCTCGACCGCTACCTCGCCTACCTGCCCGAGGGCCCGGCGATCGACTGGTACGACGACGACCTGGCGCGCTGGCTCGATCCGCTCACCCGGCACCTCAAGGGACAGGGCGCGTTCGGCGTCCGCATGGGTCCGCCCGTCGTCACGCGTCGCTGGCACGCCCCCACCATCAAGGCCGCGATCGCCGACTCGGCCCTGCGTACGCTCGGCGAGGTCCCGGCCGACGAGAACGACCCACGCGGTCACGCCGTCGCCGAGCGACTGTCCGCGCTCGGCTGGAGCGAGGTGCCGACCACGGGCGGGTTCTCGGCGGGGCAGCCCAAGTACAACTTCTGGGTCCCGCTCACCGACGCCGAGGGCGCCCCGCTCGCCGAGGACGCCGTCCTCAAGAACATGAACCAGCTGTGGCGCCGCAACATCAAGAAGGCCACGAAGGCCGGCGTCGAGGTCACCCGCGGTGCGCGCGAGGACCTCGAGGACTTCCACCGCGTGTACGCCGAGACGGCCGAGCGCGACCACTTCACACCGCGACCGCTCGCGTACTTCCAGACGATGTGGGACGCCATGACGGCCGAGGACCCCGACCGTCTCGTGCTCTACCTGGCCCACCACGAGGGCGACCTCGTCGCGGCCACGACACTCGTGCGCGTCGGCACGCACGCCTGGTACTCCTACGGTGCCTCGACGACCGCCAAGCGCGACGTCCGCGGGTCCAACGCGGTGCAGTGGCAGATGATGCGTGACGCGCTCGCGGCGGGAGCCGAGGTCTACGACATGCGGGGCATCACCGACACGCTCGACCCGGACGACTCGCACGTCGGCCTGATCCAGTTCAAGGCGGGCACCGGCGGACAGGCCGTCGAGTACCTGGGCGAGTGGGACCTGCCGATCAACCGGCTGCTGCACAAGGGGTTCCTCACCTACATGCGGAGGCGCGGATGACTCTCGAGCTGCGCGTCGACGCCACCCGCTGGCGCCGACACCTCGACTCCGTCGCCGAGACGACGCCCGACCTGGTGCCCGTCGTCAAGGGCAACGGCTACGGCCTGGGTCGTGACGTCCTGGCCGCGGAGGCCACCCGACTCGGCGTCGAGCGCATCGCCGTGGGCACCTACGCCGAGGTCCCGGACGCGCTCGAGGCATTCACCGGTGACGTGCTCGTGCTGTCGCCCTACCGCCCGTTCCTGCCCGACGTCGTGCTCGACCCCCGGGTCGTGCACACCGTCGGCCGAGTCGAGGACGTCGCCAAGCTCGCGCAGGCAGCACCGGGGTCACGCGTCGTGGTCGAGGGCGAGACCTCGATGGCGCGCCACGGCCTGGATCGGCACGAGCTCGCCGCCGTCGCCGCCGTCCTGGGCGACCTCGTCGTCGACGGATTCGCGATCCACCTGCCGATGGCGGGCGCCAACCTCGACGAGGCCGACCGCTGGGCCGCCGTCCTCGAGACCTCGCAGGTCCAGACCGACGTGCTCTACGTGTCGCACCTGACCGGACCCGAGCTGGCGCAGCTGCGCGAGCGCCGCCCCCAGCTCCGGGTGCGTCCGCGCATCGGCACGTCGCTGTGGCTCGGCGACCTGACGGCCTTCGACGTGCGAGCCCGGGTCCTCGACGTCCACCACGTCGAGCGGGGCGAGCGCGTCGGCTACCGCCAGCGGCCCGTTCCGCGGGACGGACACCTGCTCGTGATCAGCGGCGGCACGAGCCACGGCATCGGCCTGGAGGCGCCGCGCGCCAACGCCGGCGTCGTCTCGCGTGGCAAGACCTTCGCCAAGGGCGGGCTCGAGGCGGCCGGCCTGTCGCTGAGCCCGTTCACGATCGCCGGCCGGCAGCGGTGGTTCGCCGAGCCGCCGCACA
Source organism: Aeromicrobium sp. (assembly GCA_023257515.1). GTDB lineage: Bacteria > Actinomycetota > Actinomycetes > Propionibacteriales > Nocardioidaceae > Aeromicrobium. Next base: position 4,257 of record JALRCA010000245.1, on the reverse strand, counting down.
TGCAGGCCAGCATGGTCCTGCTCCCGGCGTCGGTCACCCCGCCGGCCGTCGGCGACGAGGTCGCGGTGGCCGTGCGCTACACGACCACCGCGTTCGACCGCATCGTCCTGGCCTGACCACGTCCTACAGGAGCCCGCCGCCCTGGCCGTTGGCGCCGCCACCGTCCGGGTTGGTCCCGTCCGTCGATCCACCGTCGGGATCGGTGCCGTCGGGACCCGGTTCCGTGGTCGGCGGAGTGGTCTGCGTCGGCTTCGGCGTCGTGCGCGTCGGCTTCGGTGTCGGCTTTTTCGTCGTCTCCGTCGGCTTCGGCGCGACGTAGTTCGTGCCCTTGGTGCCGCGGATGTTCGCCGCAGGCGGGAACGATCCACAGTCCTTGCCCTGCAGCGCGGCGTTCATGAAGCGCTGGAACGCCTGCGCCGGGTAGTAGCCGCCGAAGAACGGGTTCAGGAAGCCCTCGAGGTCCTCGTTGCCCTTGCCGCGGCTGAACGAGACGGCCGTGGCCAGCTTGGGCGTGGCGCCGACGAACCACGACGACGAGACGTGCTGGTTCGACTCCGCGCCGCCGGTCGCGGCCGTCGCGGTGCCGGTCTTGCCCGCCGTCGGGCAGATCGTGCGACCGCTCGTGCCGGTGCCGGCCGACGTGACCTTCTGCAGCGCCACCAGCGTGTCGGCCGCGACGTCCTCGGGGATCGCCTGCTCGGTCTTGACCTCGTGCTTGAACAGCTCGCTGCCACTCGGGCTCTTGACCGACTTGACGACGTACCAGTCGGCCTTCTTGCCGTCGGCGGCGATCGTCGCGTAGGCGTTGGCCATGTCGATCGCCGGGACGGGCACGTAGCCGAGCGACGTGACCGCGGCGGCCGGGTCGAACTGGCGCAGGGCCGACCTGGGGATGCCGGCCTGGGCCGCCGCCTCGCGGATCTTCTTCGTGCCGACCGTGATGTCGCCGTTCGGTCCGCCGCTCATCTGCTGCGTCAGGTCGATGAACGCGGTGTTGATGGACTTCTGCGTTGCCGTCTCGAGCGAGACGCGCCCGAACGAGGCGCCGCCGCTGTCGCCCTGGTTCTCGATCGTGCTACCGCCCACCTGGAGCGGCGACGCGCCGTTCAGCTGGGTCTGGAGGCTGTAGCCGTCCTCGAGCGCCGCGACGACCGCGAACACCTTGAACGTCGAACCGGGCTGCACGCCGTTCGTCGTCCAGTTCAGCTGACTCTTGAGGTAGTCCGGTCCGCCGTACATCGCCCGCACGGCTCCCGTGCCGGGCTCCACCGCGACGATGCCCGTGTGCAGGCCCCGACGCTGCGGCGCGGCCTTGGCCGAGGCCACCGCGTCGGCCTGGTCGGTCTTGTCGAACGTCGTGACGACGCGCAGACCGCCACCCAGGATCTGGGCGTCGGAGAACTCCTTGGCCTGCAGCTGCTTCTGCACCAGGTTGAGCAGGTGGCCCTTGGGGCCGGCGAAGCGGTTGACCTGCTTCTTCTTGGCGAAGTTCGGCAGGCGGTCCTGGAACTTGTCGGCCTGGGCGCTCGTGATGGCGCCGGACTTGACCATGCCGCTCAGCACGTAGCGGAAGCGCGGCAGCATCCGCTGCTTGCCGCCCTTGGCGTAGGGGTCGTAGTAGGTCGGGTTGTTGATGACCGTCGCGAGCGCCGCGGACTGCGCGTACGTGAGCTTGGAGGCCGGGCGGTCGAAGTACGTCTTGGCCGCGACCTCGACCCCGTAAGCGCCGTTGCCGAAGTAGATCGTGTTCAGGTAGCCCTCGAGGATTTCCTGCTTCGAGAGCTGGTTGTGGATCTTGACCGACAGGATCGCCTCGCGGACCTTGCGCGAGTACGAGCGCTCCTGCGTCAGGTACAGCACCTTGACGTACTGCTGCGTGATCGTCGAGCCGCCCGCGGTCACCTCGCCGGTGGTCGCGTTGTCGCGGGCCGCGCGGATGATGCCCTTCATGTCGATGCCGCGGTTCTCGTAGAACGTGCGGTCCTCGGCCGCGATGACCGCGGCGCGCATCGACTCCGGCACCTTCGCCAAGGCGATGCTCTCGCGGTCCTGCATCGCGAACGAGCCGATGAGCGACTTGCCGTCGGAGTAGTAGACCTTGGTGGTCTGGGTCTCGAAGTCGGCGTTGGGGCTCGGGATCGCGATCGCCTTGTAGAGCACGAAGAACGTCAGGGCGAGCACGAGGATCCCGAGCACGGCGAGGAACAGGATCCAGCGCAGCAACTTGGTCCACCAGGGACCGCGGCCGCCGATCCGGGCCAACGTGCGCCGGAGACGGCCGGGGGATGAACCGCGCTTGCGGGACGCAGCGCGGGTCTTGGTCTGGGCACTCACTCGGTCGTGTCCTTCTGTCCAGGGTGCTCGATCGGGTGTCCGGACGGGCCGGACACCCGATCCAGTGTGCCGGGTGGACCTGAGAACTGCCCAACCCACCGTCATCCGCGGTGTCGCAGGCCACGCCGACGACTCTCGCCAGATCCATCCGCACGATGTATCGTCTCGATACATCTCGGCGCCACATGCGCCCGGACCGCACGAGCCGCACGAGACGGTGCGACCCGAGGAGAGGAACCCATGGCCACGCCACGCGAGCGCCGCGCGACCCCACGAGGGGCCGCGCTCGAGCTCGCCGTGCTCGGCCTGCTGCTCGACTCGCCGATGCACGGCTACGAGCTGCGCAAGCAGCTCATCGCCCTGCTCGGCTGGGGCCGGGTCCTGTCCTACGGGACGCTCTACCCCTGCCTGAAGTCCCTCGTTCGCAAGGGGTTCATCGTCGCCGACGAGGATCTCGACGTGGACGTGCGTGGGCGACGGAACCGGATCGTGTACCGCCTCACCGCCGAGGGCAAGGAGCACTTCGCCCAGGTGATGGAGGACTCGGGTCCGGCGTCGTGGGACGACGAGAGCTTCGGGATCCGGTTCGCGTTCTTCGCGCGGACCAGCGCCCGGACCCGGGTCCGCATCCTGGAGGGCCGGCGCAGCCGGCTCGAGGAGCGGCTCGACAACGTCCGCAAGGCGGCTCAGCGCAGCCGTGAGCGGGTCGACTCGTACACGCTGGAGCTGCAGCGGCACGGGCTGGAGTCGGTCGAGCGCGAGGTGCGCTGGCTGTCCGACCTCATCGATCGCGAGCGGTCGGGGCTCCTCGACCGCGCGCCCTCGGACCAGTCCGACCCTGACGTTCCGGGGGGGCACGACAACGCCGCCGACGACGACGGCGTGGACGATTCCACCGGTCGACGACCGACCACCGATTGAGAACACACGAAGGAGAACCCATGGGTTCGGCCAGCAATCCGATCCGCGTAGCGATCGTGGGCGTGGGCAACTGCGCCACGTCCCTGATCCAGGGCGTCGAGTACTACAAGGACGCTGACCCGGCGGGCACCGTGCCCGGCCTGATGCACGTGCAGTTCGGCGACTACCACGTCAAGGACATCGAGTTCGTCGCCGCGTTCGACGTCGACGCCAAGAAGGTCGGCTTCGACCTCGCCGACGCGACGCAGGCGAGCGAGAACAACACCATCAAGATCACCGACGTGCCGCCGACCGGCGTCACGGTGCAGCGTGGCCACACGCTCGACGGCCTCGGCAAGTACTACCTGCAGACGATCGAGGAGTCGGACGCCCCGGCCGTCGACGTCGTGCAGACGCTCAAGGACACCGGTGCCGACGTGCTCGTCTCCTACCTGCCCGTGGGCTCGGAGGAGGCCGACAAGTTCTACGCGCAGTGCGCGATCGACGCTGGCGTCGCCTTCGTCAACGCCCTGCCGGTCTTCATCGCCTCCGACCCCGAGTGGGCCAAGAAGTTCGAGGACGCGGGCGTCCCGATCATCGGCGACGACATCAAGAGCCAGGTCGGCGCCACGATCACCCACCGCGTCATCGCCAAGCTCTTCGAGGACCGCGGCGTCGCGCTGGACCGCACGTACCAGCTGAACGTGGGCGGCAACATGGACTTCAAGAACATGCTCGAGCGCGAGCGCCTGGAGTCCAAGAAGGTCAGCAAGACGCAGGCCGTCACGTCGAACCTGCACGGCTCGCTCGCCGGCAAGGTCGACGACAAGAACGTCCACATCGGCCCGTCGGACTACGTCGCGTGGCTCGACGACCGCAAGTGGGCCTACGTGCGCCTCGAGGGTCGCGCGTTCGGCGACGTGCCGCTGAACCTGGAGTACAAGCTCGAGGTCTGGGACTCCCCCAACTCCGCCGGCATCATCATCGACGCCATCCGCGCGGCGAAGATCGCCAAGGACCGCG
>JALRCA010000234.1 GCA_023257515.1 Aeromicrobium sp. | reverse complement strand
CTCCGCGGGCTCGCGCCTGGGCGAGCACCAGCCGCACCTCGTGGACCTCGCCGAGCGCGTGATCCAGCCGACCGACGCGTCGACCCTCGCCGGTCACGACGTCGTGTTCCTCGGCCTGCCCCACGGCGAGTCCGGACGCATCGCCGCCGAGCTCGGTGACGACGTGCTCGTCATCGACTGCGGCGCCGACCACCGGCTCCAGGACGCAGCCGACTGGGTCGAGTACTACGGCAGCGAGCACGCCGGCACCTGGCCGTACGGCTTGCCCGAGCTGTTCGTCGGCGGGGGAGGGGGGCGCCAGCGCGACCTGCTCGCCGGCGTCAGACGCATCGCGGTCCCGGGCTGCAACGTCACAGCCGTGACGTTGGGTCTCCAGCCGGCCGTGGCCACAGGGATCGTGCGGTCCGACGACCTCGTCGCCGTGCTCGCGAACGGCTTCTCGGGTGCGGGCAAGGCGCCCAAGACGCACCTGCTCGCGTCGGAGGGTCTGGGCGCGGCGACCCCGTACGCGGTGGGCGGCACGCACCGCCACGTCCCGGAGATCCTGCAGAACCTGCGCGGCGCGCTTGCCGACGAGGACACGCCGGTCAGCATCTCCTTCACGCCGACGCTCGTGCCCATGGCGCGGGGCATCCTGGCGACCTCGACCGCGCGGCTCGCCGACGGCGTCGACGCGACTCGGGTGCGGCAGGTGTACGCCGAGGCCTACGACGACGAGCCGTTCGTGCACGTGCTCCCGGAGGGCCAGTGGCCCACGACGGCCGCCACGCTCGGGTCGAACGCCGCCCAGCTGCAGGTCGCGGTCGACGAGAAGGTCGGACGGCTCGTGGTCACGAGCGTCATCGACAACCTCGTCAAGGGCACGGCGGGCGGAGCCGTGCAGTCCATGAACCTCGCTCTCGGGCTCCCCGAGACGACGGGCCTGACCACGACGGGAGTCGCACCATGAACGCAGCAGCCTCGGCCCACGGGGTGACCACCCCGCGGGGCTTCCGGGCAGCCGGGGTGACGGCCGGGCTCAAGCCGAGCGGCAGCTCCGACGTGGCCCTCGTCGTCAACGACGGACCCTCGGCGGCGGCCGCGGCCGTCTTCACCTCGAACCGCTGCAAGGCCAACCCGGTCCTGTGGAGCGAGCAGGCGATCACGGGCGGCACGGCCCGCGCCGCGTTCATCAACTCCGGTGGCGCCAACTGCTACACCGGCTCGGAGGGCTTCGTCACGACCCACCGGACCGCCGAGCGGGTTGCCGAGCTCCTCGAGATCGGCGCGGTCGACGTCCAGGTGATGAGCACCGGACTCATCGGGCGACTGCTCGAGACCGACAAGCTGCTCGCCGGCGCGGAGGCGGCCGTCTCGAGCCTCTCGGTCGAGGGCGGTCCGGAGGCCGCCACCGCGATCATGACGACCGACACGGTGAGCAAGCAGGCCGTCCGCCACGTCACGACCGACGACGGCGGCACGTGGTCCGTCGGGGCGATGGCCAAGGGCGCGGGCATGCTCGCCCCGGCGCTCGCCACGATGCTCGTCGTCGTCACCACCGACGCCGACCTGCCGGCCGGCGTGCTCGATACCGCCCTGCGCAGCGCCACCGAGCTCACCTTCGACCGTCTCGACTCCGACGGCTGCCAGTCGACGAACGACACCGTGCTGCTCATGGCCAGTGGTGCATCCGGGCACACGCCCGACCTCGACCGGTTCACCGACGTGCTCACGCAGGTGTGTCGCGACCTGGCGCTGCAGCTGCTCGGCGACGCCGAGGGTGCCGACCACGACATCGCCATCGAGACCGTCAACGCCGCGAGCGTCGAGGACGCCCTCGAGGTCGGCCGGTCCGTGGCCCGCAGCAACCTGTTCAAGACGGCGATCTTCGGCAAGGACCCGAACTGGGGTCGCGTGCTCGCCTCGGTGGGCACCACGCAGGCCGCCTTCGACCCGGCGGACCTCGACGTCGCGCTCAACGGCGTGTGGGTGTGCCGTGGATCGGGCGTGGGGGAGTCGATCGACCTCGTCGACCTCGACGAGCGCGACGTCACCGTCACCATCGACCTCAAGGCTGGGAAGGAGACGGCGACGATCTGGACGAACGACCTCACGCACGCGTACGTCCACGAGAACTCCGCCTACTCGACATGACCGACTGGCATCCTGACGACTGGAAGAAGGCGACCGCCAAGGCGGCGACGCTCGCCGAGGCCCTGCCGTGGCTGAAGAAGTACCACGGCACGGTGATCGTCGTGAAGTACGGCGGCAACGCCATGACCGACGAGTCGCTCAAGCAGGCCTTCGCCGAGGACATCGTGTTCCTGCGACTGGCGGGCTTCAAGCCCGTGGTCGTCCACGGCGGCGGACCGCAGATCGGACGGATGCTGAAGGCCCTCGGCATCGAATCGCAGTTCGTCGATGGCCTTCGCGTCACCGACAAGCAGACCGCCGAGGTTGCCGAAAT
>JALRCA010000168.1 GCA_023257515.1 Aeromicrobium sp. | reverse complement strand
CCAAGCACGGCTACAAGGCGGTGCTGCTCGGTCGCATGGTGCCGATCTTCCGCAGCCTCATCTCGATCCCCGCGGGCGTCGAGCGCATGTCGTTCGGCCTGTTCTTCCTGCTGACGACCATCGGCAGCCTCATCTGGAACTCGATCTTCGTGATCGCCGGCTACCGCCTCGGCTCGAGCTGGGACAGGGTGGAGCCGTACGCCGACACGTTCCAGAAGATCGTCATCCTCGCCGTGGTCGTCGTCATCGCGGTCTTCGTGGTCGTCCGGGTCCGTCAGCTGCCTCGGTTCAACCGGGCCGGCTGACCGTGCGGGTCGCCTCCCTGCTCCCCTCGGCGACCGAGATCGTCTACGCACTCGGTCTCCAGGAGCACCTGGTCGCCGTCACGTTCGAGTGCGACGAGCCGGCCTCGGCTCGAACCGACCACGCCGTCGTCGTCTCCGGCGCGGACACCACCTCGATGACGCCGGCCGAGATCGATGCCTACGTCCGGGAACGACGGGCCGCCGGCGAGGACCTCTACACGCTGCACGAGGACGCCCTCGCGCCTCTGGCCCCGACGATTGTGCTGACGCAGGACCTGTGTCGCGTCTGCGCGCTCCCGACCGAGCGCGTCGACGTCGCGCTGGCCCACCTGGGGTGCTCGGCCGACGTCGTGACGCTCGACCCACACCGGCTCGACGACGTGCTCGCCGACATCGGCACGGTCGCCGCGGCCTGCGGAGTGACGCCTCGCGGCGAGCAGGTGGTGGCCGAGCTCCGGCTCCGGCTGGCGACGGTGTCCGCCGCGGTCGCCGGCCGCGCGCGGCCCCGTACGGCCGTCGTCGAGTGGGTCGACCCGCTGTTCGAGGGCGGGCACTGGATCCCCGACCTGGTCGAGGCCGCCGGGGGCGAGGTGGTCGGCGGGCACCGAGGTCGCGCGTCGGGTCCCTCCGACTGGTCCGACCTGCGCGCACTTGACCCCGAGGTCGTGCTCGTCGCGCCGTGCGGCTACGGACTCGACGGTGCCGCCGAGCAGGCGAGCATCGTCCGCGAACAGCTGCCCGGCACGCACGTATGGGCCATCGACGGCGACGCCGTGGTGGTCCGCCCCGGACCCCGGCTGGTCGACGGCGTCGAGGCGATCGCCTCGGTCCTGCACCCGGACGCAGTGCCGGCTTCCGGACATGTGCGTCGCATCGCGCCGGACTAGTCTCGAGAGCATGAGCACCCCCACCGAAGAGTCCGTCCTCGCGTCCGTCCCGAAGCAGCTGTTCATCGGCGGGCAGTGGCGTGACGCGAGCGGTGGCGGCACCTTCGCCGTCGACGACCCGTCGACCGGTCGTGAGCTCGTGCAGGTCGCGGACGCGACCGTCGAGGACGGTGCCGCGGCCCTCGACGCCGCCGTCGCCGCGCAGGCCGACTGGGCGGCCACGGCACCGCGTGATCGCGGCGAGATCCTGCGCTCGGCCTTCGAGACGATCGCCGACCGCACCGACGAGCTCGCGCTCCTCATGACCCTCGAGATGGGCAAGCCGCTCAGCGAGAGCCGCGCCGAGATCGCGTACGGCTCGGAGTTCTTCCGCTGGTTCTCCGAGGAGGCCGTGCGCGTCGCGGGTCGCTACTCCGTGGCCCCCAACGGCGCGACCCGACTGCTGACGCTCAAGCAGCCCGTCGGTCCGTGCCTCATGATCACCCCCTGGAACTTCCCGCTCGCGATGGGCACCCGCAAGATCGGCCCGGCGATCGCGGCCGGCTGCACGATGGTCGTCAAGCCCGCCGGCCTCACGCCGCTGACGATGCTGTGGCTCGCCGAGGTGCTGCGCGAGTCCGGCGTGCCCGACGGCGTGCTCAACGTCGTCACCACGAAGTCGACCGGCGAGGTCATGGGCCCGATCATCGAGGACCCGCGCCTGCGCAAGCTCACCTTCACGGGCTCCACCGAGGTCGGTCGCTCCCTCGTCGAGCAGAGCGCGAAGGGCCTGCTGCGCGTCTCGATGGAGCTCGGCGGCAACGCGCCATTCCTGGTCTTCGGCGACGCCGACGTCGATGCGGCGGTCGACGGCGCGATGCTCGCCAAGATGCGCAACATCGGCGAGGCCTGCACGGCCGCGAACCGGTTCATCGTCCACGAGTCGGTGGCCGAGGAGTTCGGTCGCAAGCTCGCCGAGCGCATGGGCTCGATGACGGTCGGCCGCGGCGTCGACGACGACGTCGAGGTCGGACCGCTCGTCGACTCCTCGCAGCGCGACACGGTCGCCGAGCTCGTCGACGACGCCGTCTCGGCCGGGGCGCAGGTGCTGACCGGCGGCAGCGTGCCCGAGGGCGAGGGGTGGTTCTACCCGCCGACCGTCCTGGCCCAGGTCCCCACGTCGGCCCGCGTCCGCACGGAGGAGATCTTCGGCCCGGTCGCCCCGATCTTCACCTTCGCCGACGAGGCCGACGCCCTGCGCATGGCGAACGACACCGAGTACGGGCTGGTCGCCTACGCGTTCACGCAGGACTACGCCCGCGCGATCCGTGTCTACGAGGGCCTGGAGACCGGCATGGTCGGCATCAACCAGGGCATCGTCTCCAACCCCGCCGCTCCCTTCGGTGGCGTCAAGGCCTCGGGCTTCGGCCGCGAGGGCGGCGCCGAGGGCATCGAGGAGTACCTCGAGACCAAGTACGTCGGCCTCGGCGGTCTCTGACCCACCGCAGCCCGTGGCAGTGACGTATCTACTGCGACACGCTGGCGTGTCGCGTCAGAACGTCACTGCGAGCGTGGCTCGGTGGTGCCTCGAGCGAGCTGGTCCACGCGCCTGATCGCGGACGGAAGTCGATGTGGTCCCGCCATGGTCGCGACGATCTGGGCAGCGGCGTCGACGTCGAGCCCTCCGGCCGTCGTGACGTAGAGCGGCTTCGTGGCCTGCCCACGCAGCACCTTGACGGCATGGGTCGCCGTCCTGAACGGCACCAACGCCGCCGTGGCACGCCCCTGAGCTCCGTAGTGGACGTCCACGACGCCGGCGGGTGCGTCGTGGATCATCGGTCGGTCACTCCGTGCCGGCGACCTGGCCGCCCGCTCGACCAGCCGGTCGGGCCGCCCGTCGGGGCATTGCAGGTTTACCAGGAATTGGCGGGAAACCTGCGGCGGGGGTGGGATCAGAGCGAGACGTCGGCGCGGCGGTCGTCGTGGGGGGCCGGCAGGACGTCGTCGCGGAACTGCTCGACGTAGAGCCGGGCGTAGAGGCCGTCGGCCGCGAGGAGCTCCTCGTGGGTGCCCCGCTCGACCACCCGGCCGTCCTGCAGGCCGAAGATGACGTCGGCCGAGCGGATCGTCGAGAGCCGGTGCGCGATCGCGATCGTCGTGCGCTGGTGCGTCGCTCGGTCGAGCGCCTCCTGCACGAGGCGCTCGGTCTCGGAGTCGAGCGCCGACGTCGCCTCGTCCAGGATCAGGATGCGCGGGTCGGCGAGGAGCACGCGTGCGATCGCGAGACGCTGCTTCTCGCCGCCGGAGAGCCGGTAGCCGCGCTCGCCCGTGAGGGTCTCGTAGCCGGCGGGGAAGCTCATGATCCGGTCGTGGATGTTGGCGTCCCGAGCCGCCTGCTCGATCTCGGCGTCGGTCGCACCGGGCCGGGCGTACTCGAGGTTCTCGCGGATCGTGCCGTGGAACAGGTACGGCTCCTGCGTCACCATGCCGACCGCGCCGCTGATGGAGTCCTGCGTCAGGTCGCGGACGTCGTGGCCGTCGATCAGCACGGCGCCGCGCGTGACCTCGTGGAAGCGCGGCACGAGGTAGGTCAGCGTCGTCTTGCCCGATCCCGAGGGGCCGACGACTGCCGCGAGCTGCCCCGGCTCGATGAGCATCGACACGTCCTGCAGGGCCCAGCCCGGCTCCCGCGTCTCCGCAGGCTCGTCGGCGTCGGGGCGTCCCGCGCGGTGGCGATCACCGGCGAGCTCGCGCGGCTCGGGGTAGCGGAACCACACGTCGCGCAGCTCGACCCGACCCTCGACGTCGTCCGGCGCCAGCGCGACCGCGTCCGGCTTCTGCGTGATGGCCGGCTCGAGGTCGAGGTACTCGAAGATCCGGCGGAAGAGCGCGAGCGACGTCTGCACGTCGAGCGTGACGCGCATGAGCTGGATGAGCGGCATCTGCAGGCGCGCCTGCAGCGTCGTGAACGCCACGATCGTGCCCGCCGTGAGCGTCGCGGAGCCGCCGGTGACCATGAACCCGGCGGCCAGGTAGATCAACGCGGGCGTGATCGCGAAGAACGTCTGCACCGTCGCGAAGAACGTTCGGCCCGTCATGGCCTGGTCGACCTGGAGCCTGACCTGCTCGCGGTTCGCGGCGCGGTAGCGCTCCGTCTCGGTCTCGGCGCGCCCGAACACCTTCGACAGCAGGATGCCTGAGACGCTCAGCGCCTCCTCGGTGATCGCCGTCATCTCCGACAGCGACTCCTGCGTCCTGCGCGCGAGCCGCTGCCGACGACGGCCGACGCGGAGCTGGACGACGATGAACACCGGCATGAGCACGAGGGTGAGGATCGTGAGCTGCCACGACAGCAGCAGCATCGACACGAACGCAGCCGTGACCGTGACGGTGTTCTGCAGGATCGTCGTCGCGGTGTCGGTGAGGACGGTACGCACGCCGGCGACGTCGTTCGCGAGCCGCGACTGGATGGCGCCGGTCTTGGTGGCCGTGAAGAACGCGAGCTCCATCTTCTGCAGGTGCGCGAACAGCTCGCCGCGCAGGTCTGCCATGGCGGAGTTGCCGATCGTCGAGGTCAGCCAGTTCTGGCCGACCGAGATCAGCGCCGTCACGAGCGGGATGACGCACATGAACGCCACGAGGATCGCGAGCAGGCGGATCCGTGGCTCGCCCTCGGGCGGGAACAACGCCTTGTCGAAGACGGCCTTGGTGAGGAACGGCAGGACCGAGGTCAGGGCCGCCGACGCGACGACGGCGACGCAGACGAGCACCAGCTTGCTGCGGTAGGGACGCAGCAGCCGCGCGATGCGTCCGAGCACGGGCTCGTCGTTCGCACGGACCTCGCTCTCGGACAGATGGGTGACCTGGGACCCCCGCGGCATCAGGTGTCGACCCGACTGAGCACCAGGTCGTCGCGGACGGTGACGAGCTCGGGCGTGCCCCACACGCCCGCGTCGGTGCGCAGCATGGCCCAGAGACGCAGGTCGTTCTCGTGCGGCGAGAGCGCGGCGTCGGCGACGAGCTCGTAGTCGGTGGTCGACTCGCCCGCGGCGAGCGCGGTCGCGGCGAGCACGTCGCCATCCTTGCTGACGAGCTTGACCGAGAGCACCGAGCCCTCGGGCACGTCGACCTTGTCGCGGATCGAAGCGGTGCCGGTGACGGTCAGCAGGGTGCTCATGGAAGAAGCCTAGGACGCGGACCCTGGGAAAATGTATCGTTTCCGCACAGTCCGACGGGAGGCACGTCCATGGGAGCACAGCAGGAGGGCGGCGAATCGGCGCAGACGTTCGAGCGCGTCTACCGGGAGGCCGCTCCCGCGGCGCTCCGACAGGCCGCGCGATTCGTCCCTTGTCCCGAGGCGGAGGACGTCGTCGCGACGGTGTTCACCGAGGTGTACCGCCGCTGGGTCGACGGGTGGAGACCGGATGGGCCGCTGCGAGCCTACGTCCTGGCGTCCGTGCGCCACGAGGCCTGGCGCGCCGCCCGTCGTGGCAGGCGGTGGCAGTCGCTCGACGTGGCCGCTCCGGCGCTTCCGGGGGAGCCAGGCCCGGAGGAGTGCGTGCTGGAGGCGGAGGTCCTGCGATCGTCGCTGCGGGCGCTCACCCCGCGGCAACGCCGACTGCTGTGGGTGACTGCCGTCGAGGGGTCGGGACCGCGCGACCTGGTGTCGCAGGACGGCGGCTCGGCGGGTGCCTGGGCCGCTGCCACCTACCGGGCGCGACGCCGCCTGCGGGAGGCGTATCTGGACCAGCACGTAGATTGTGCGGGTGGCCCGACAGCGTGGAGGACTCGACGAGGACCAGAGGCGTGAGCAACGCCGCCAGGCGCTGCTGGACGCGGCGCTCGAGCTCTTCGCGGAGCGGGGCTACCTCGCGACGCCGATCGAGGAGCTGTGCCGCACCGCCCACGTCAGCACGAAGAGCTTCTACGGCGTGTTCGACTCGCGCGAGGCCTGCTACCTCGACCTGATGCGACGCACCACGGAACGGTTGCTGTTTGCCATGGCCGAGGCCATCACCCGCGAGTCGTTCGACGACCCCGCGGTCGCCCAACGCCACCTGATCGACGCGCTCGCCCACCTCATGGCCGACGACCCGCGGGGCGCCGTGGTGCTGTTCGGTCGCGGGACGGCGACCACGTTCGCGGTCGAGGCGGAACGCCGCGCGAACCGCCGCCGTTCCGCCGAGCTCGTGACCTTGGTCTGGACCTCGGCATGGCCCGACGTCGAGGTCCCCCCCGGCGTCGCGACGGGCACCGTCGGGGGCCTGTTCGACGTCGTGGCCGACTGGGTCGCCGATGCCGACGATCTCTCGACGTTGGACCGGAACGTGCTGGCGGAGCGACTGCAAGGCTTCTACGCCGTACTGGCACGCGGCCTGAGAAACGGAAACGATGTCTTGTCCTAACGTGGTGTGACGTGGTTCACTCCTCTCACGATCCGCAGGGAGCGGGTCCTGGAGGGAGCACGTCATGCAGATGGTCAGGCGACTCGTCGCCGCAGCGGTGGTCGTGGTCGCGGCCCTGGTCGGCCCGGCGACATCAGCCGCCAGCGCGGCCACGACCAGCGGGTGGAACGACTGGAGCTGTCGCCCCAGCGCGCAGCATCCCCGCCCGATCGTGCTGGCCCACGGGCTGGGCGCGAACGGCACCACCAACTGGGTCTCGCTGGCGCCGAAGCTGAGCGCGGCCGGGTACTGCGTGTTCTCCACGACCTACGGCGGGACGGTGCTCGGTGACGCCGTCGCCGGACTCGGCCCGATGGAGAAGAGCGCCGCGACCTTCGGGGCGTTCGTCGACAAGGTCCGATCCGCCACCGGCAGCGCGAAGGTCGACGTGGTCGGTCACTCGGAGGGCTCGACCGTCCCGGCCTACTACCTGAAGTTCCTGGGCGGAGCCGCCAAGGTCGACACGTTCATCGCCTTCGGGTCCAACTACCGGGGGACCTCCCTGTCCGGCCTCGGGACGCTGGCGCGGGTGCTGGGCTTCCAACCGGTGCTGAACGGCGTCGGGTGCCAGGCCTGCTCCCAGTTCCTCGAGGGATCGGCGTTCCTGGCCGAGCTGAACCGGGGCGGGGTCGCGATGCCGGGACCGCGGTACGTGAACGTCGTGACGAAGTACGACACGGTCGTGACGCCGTACACGAGCGGCTTCATCGACGGGCCGAACGTCACGAACGTCGTGCTGCAGGACGTGTGCCGGTTCGACTCGGCCGGTCATCTCGGTCTGGCGTTCGACCCGAACGTCGCCAACCTGGTCAAGCACCATCTCGACCCGACGCGGGTCCCGATGGCGCGATGCGTGCCGTTCACCACGATCGGCATCTGAGGGGGGAGGGGGTCAGCTCGCCGGGGCGTCACGGAGCGCCTCGGCGAGACTGATCGCCGGTCGGCCGAGGATCGTCGGCACGGCGTCGGACACGGCGTCGAGCTCGCCGTCGCGGATCGCGGTGTAGGTGCTGATCCATGCGTCCACCTGCCAGTCGGGCGCGCCGTAGTCGGCGCGGCTCGCACGCGCCTCGTCGAGGGTCTCGTCGTGGAACGAGTGCGGTCGTCCGGTCACCTCGGTGAGCACCCGGGCGGCCTCGTCGAGGGTGAACGCCTCGGGTCCCGTCAGGTCGTGCGTGGCATCGCGGTGCGCAGCGGGGTCGAGCAGGACCTCGGCGGCGACGGCGGCGACGTCGCGCTGCGACACCGCCGCGACCCGACCCTGCCCAGCCGGTCCGCGGATGACCCCGTCGTCGCCCGCGAAGTGGGCGAACACCTCGGCGTAGAAGTTGTCGCGCAGGAACGTGTGGGTCAGTCCCGCGTCGCGCACGATGTCCTCGGTCGCGCCGTGGTCGCGCGCGAGGGTGAACCCGGCATCGGGTGCCGCGCCGACGAACGAGGTGTAGACCACGTGCTCGACGCCGGCGTCGGCGGCGGCCCCGACCACCGAGCGGTGCAGGTCGACCCGGTCGGCGGTCTCGTGGGCGGAGACCAGCAGCAGCACGTCGACCCCGGCGAGCGCCTCGCGCAGCGCGGCACCCTCGTCGTAGGAGCACGCCCAGACCGGCAGACCGAGCCGTGGTGCGCGGTCGGGGTCACGCACGAGCAGGCGCGCCTCGACGTCCCGCTCGGCGAGGGTCCTCGCGACAAGCCCTCCGATGGTGCCCGTGGCCCCGGTCAGCGCGATCGTCGTCATGCCCATGCCAACGATCGCGCGGGAGTCGGCATTCCGGTCAATCGGCCTGGATGATGCCGTCGACCAGGACCGACAGGGCTGGCTCCGGGTCGATCGTGGGCGCGCCGATCGCTTCGATGCTCCGTCGGCCCACCATGGTCCCCAGTCCCTGGATCCCGGCCCAGAGGGCGAGCCCGTGGCGCTCGTCCGCGTCGGTCCTGACCTCGCGGAGGCGCTCGGTCACCAGGTCCAGCCACGTGCCCGTGGTCTCGCGGAGGTTCTCGCCCGCGCCCTCGAGCAGGTCATGGCGTCCCATCAGCTCGAACATCCCCGGTCGCACGGTGGCGAACCGGACCACGCCCCGCGCGGCCGCCGACACGGCAGAACGCGCGTCCGACATCGCCAGAGCCTCCCGTACGACGGCGTCGAGCTCCTCGACACCGACCCTGGCGATCGCGGCCAGCAAGCTGGCGTAGGTAGGAAAGTGGTGCCGCGGCGCACCGTGGGACACGCCGACGATCGTCGCGATCCGACGTTGGGTCAGGGACGCGAGGCCCTCCTGCTCGAGGAGCTCGACGCCGGCCTGGACGAGTTGATCGCGCACGGTCACGTAGACAGTGTCTAGGATAAAGCCCGGAATGTCGTCTAGACACTGTCTAGGAGAGAGTCGTGTACTGGATCCTCAGGACCGTGCTGCTCGGACCGGTGGTGCGTTGGTTCGCTCGCCCCGTCGTCGTCGGGGCGCTCCCCGAAGGCCCGTTCGTCCTCGCGCCCAACCACCAGACCGAGATCGACTCGCTGGTCCTCTGCGCCGCCTTGCCCCGACGCCTGACGTTCGTCGCGAAGAGCGAGTACTTCGGGCGTGGGACCGGGGCCCGACTCCTCCGTTGCCTGTGCCGGTGGACGGGCCAGATCCCGATCGACCGCGAGGGTCGCGGCGGTTCCGACGTGGCTCTCGACGCCGCGCGCGGCATCCTGGCGCGCGGCGGGGTCTGGGCGATCTACCCGGAGGGGACCCGCTCCCCGGACGGTCGGTTGTGGCGGGGTCGGACCGGAGTCATGCGTGTGGCGCTCCCGGGCAACCACCCGGTCGTACCCGTCGCACTGGTCGGTACACGGTCGGTCAACCGGCCGGGCACTCGCCGATGGTCTCGCGGGAGCGTGGAGATCCGGATCGGTGAGCCGCTCGACCTGACGAGGTGGTCGAGGACCCCGGACGATCCGTCGGCGTGGCGCGAGGCGACCGACGAGCTCATGGTGGCGATCCGACGTCTGAGTGACCAGGAGTACGTCGACCGTCATCCCAGTGACCGTGAGCGGGCCGAGAGGGACGCCGGATGGTCCCGAGCACACGACTAGGCTGTCCGCGTGCGGATCCGACCGGCGCGTCACGACGACGAGCCCGACCTGCTCCTCGTCGAGCAGGAGACGTGGACGACGGCCTCGAGCCCGGTGGCGCCGCCGGTGTGGGACGGCACCCAGGTCTTCTTCCGGCCCGACCGCGGCCCCGACGGATTCCTGGTGGCGGAGGTCGACGACCGCGTCGTCGGCTACGTCGCGGTGCACCAGGCGATGGTTGAGCCGGCCCACGAGCACGTGCTGACGATCGATGGCTTCGGGGTCCGGTCTCAGGCCCAGGGCCGAGGGGTCGGGCGGGCGCTCGTCGAGGCGGCGGTGGCGGTGGCGCGGGAGCGGGGCGGGCGCCGCCTCACGCTGCGCGTGCTCGGTCCGAACGTGGCGGCTCGTCGCGTCTACGAGCGCTGCGGCTTCGAGGTCGAGGGCGTGCAGGTCGAGGAGTTCCTCCTCGACGGGCGGTTCGTCGACGACGTGCTGATGGCGCGACGCCTGGACTGACCCGTCAGGGTCGTTCGCACGCCTCGCGGATGCCGAGTGCGACGCCCTTCGCCACGACACCGAGCAGGAGCGCGGCCGACGACAGGCCGGCCAGCCCCAGCACGACGACGTGGGCGAAGGCGGGGTCGGCCCCGTTCTCCTCGGCCAGGGCCGAGACGACGAGCAGCAGCAGGACGATCGAGTAGCCCACGAGTCCGCCGACGACCCACGCGGTGGAGACGCCCGGGCCGGGACCGGGACGCGACGCCGGCAGGTCGGGGACCAGGCTCGACGCACCGCACACGCCGCACGCACGCCACTCGGGCATCCAGGGATGCCCGTTCATGCACGTCACCTGCGGCTGCTCGGTCATGACGGCAGTCAAGCAGGTCGGTCGCGTCTCGTCAGCCGAGAGGCCGCCCCACGCGCGCCGCACCGCACTACCGTCCGACGGATGAGCACGCTGCCCGTCCTGGACCTGGCCGAGCTCGACCGCGGGCCGGGCGCCGTCGACCGGTTCCGCAGGGACCTGCGCGACGCGACGCACGAGGTCGGGTTCCTCCACCTGCGCCACCGGATCGTGCCGGCCGTCGTCGACGAGCTGTTCGACGTCGCCCGCCGCTTCTTCGCGCTGCCCGCCGCCGACAAGCAGGCCGTCGAGATGCTGCGCAGCCCGTGGTTCCGCGGCTACACCCGGACCGGTGGCGAGCTGACGCAGGGACAGGTCGACTGGCGCGAGCAGATCGACGTCGGCACGGAGCGCGAGCCCACGACGGTCCGCGAGCCCGCCTACCTGCGCCTGGACGGCCCGAACCAGTGGCCCGAGGCGCTGCCGGAGCTCCAGAGCGTCGTGACCGCCTGGACCGAGCGGCTCTCCGTGATCGGGCACCGGCTCCTGCGGGAGTGGGCCGTCTCCCTGGGTGCCGCGCCCGACCACTTCGCCGCGACCTTCGAGCGTCCGTCGACCCTGGTCAAGCTCGTCCGCTACCCCGGTCGCGGCGAGGCCGAGCCCCGGCAGGGAGTGGGCGCGCACAAGGACCCCGGCATCCTGACGTTGCTGCTCGTCGAGCCGGGCGCCGCCGGCCTGCAGGTCGAGGGGCCGGACGGCTGGATCGACGTGCCACCCGTCGACGACGCGTTCGTCGTCAACATCGGGGAGCTGCTCGAGGTCGCGACCGACGGCTACCTGCGGGCCACGAACCATCGCGTCGTCTCACCGCCCGCGGGTCGCGAACGGCTGTCGATCCCGTTCTTCTTCAACCCAGGCCTCGCCGCCGAGGTGCCGCGCGTCGAGCTGCCGCCCGATCTTGCGGAGCAGGCTCGCGGTGTGAGCCAGGAGGCCGACAACGTGCTGTCCGCGCGGTACGGCGAGAACCTGCTGAAGGCGCGACTGCGCGCCCACCCCGACGTCGCGGCCGCTCACCACCCGGACCTGGTCTGACTCAGATCTCGCCGGCCCCCCGCGACCCCAGGACCGGCGCTTCACCGAGCACCGTGCCACGGACGACGTCGGAGCACCGTCGCGCGTCGAGGTCGCAGCGCAGGATCGCGACGGGGTCCTGATCGCCGTCGAACGCGATCACGGCCAGCGTGTGGTCGTCGAGCCAGGGCCCGGGCTGGATCACGTGCGGCAGTCCGGGGACCCTGGTCGGGCGACCCCGCTCCGTGACGGTCCAGCCGATGCCGTCGTCGCTGACCAGCAGGAACCTCCGCGACGGGGAGAGCACGGCGAGCCGTCCGTCGAAGGTGTCGACCCTCCAGCGTCCGCCGACCCGGTCCGCCGATGTCGCGAAGCCTTCCTGGGTCGCGACGAGCGGTCGCTCGCCCGGGCCCAGGTCGAGCCCGCGCTCGCGACCGTCCGTGAGGGCGAGGCGCCGGTAGCCGTCGGCCGTGTCGACGACGAGATCGCTCCTGGTGAACCCGAGCACCCGCACCTCGCTCTCCGCGTACAGGTCGTCCGAACCCGTGTCGCCCATGCCGGACGAGGAGCTGCCGACGAGCTCGCGCGTCCGCAGGTCCCACAGCGCGGTGGTGAGACGGTGCGTGCCGAACCGGTCGCGCGGGCCGTGCGTCCTGTCGAGGTACGCGAGGTACCGGCCGCCGGGGGCGACCACGAAGCTCCCGTGCAGACGCTGGCCGGTGTCCCGCACCTCGTCACCGTCGACGACGAGCAGCCTGCGGTTCACGCGCAGGTAGAGGCCGCCCGCCGTCAGGGCGAGCTGGTCGATGTCGCCCGGCGCCCGCACGACCCGGTCGCCGAGGTGGACGGCGCGACCGTCGGCCCAGGCGACCTGGTGGCGCGCGACGGCCGACCCGCCAGTCAGCCGATCGGGCAACGACCGGCCGCCCGGTGCGCCGCAGCCGGTCAGCAGACCCGCGACCACGGCGACGAGGACGATCACCCGCGTGGCAGTCATGGGCCCAGGCTAGGTCAGCCGAAACGACGCAGCCGCAGGCTGTTGCTGACCACGAACACGCTGCTGAACGCCATGGCCAGTCCGGCCACCATCGGGTTGAGGTAGCCCGACATCGCCAGCGGGATCGCGGCCACGTTGTACGCGAACGCCCAGAAGAGGTTGCCCTTGATGGTGCGCAGCGTGGCCCTGGCGAGCCGTACGGCTATGGTCGCGGTCGCGAGGTCGTCGTGGACGAGCGTCAGGTCTGAGGCGGCGATCGCCACGTCGGTGCCGGTGCCCATCGCGATGCCGAGGTCCGAGGCCGCGAGCGCCGCCGCGTCGTTGACGCCGTCGCCGATCATCGCCACGGTGCGCCCCTCGGCACGCAGCCGTTCGACGGCGCGCAGCTTGTCGTGCGGCGTCACCTCGGCCTCGACCCGGTCGATGCCGACCTGGGCCGCGACGTCGTGGGCGACGCTCGCGTTGTCACCCGTGAGCAGGATCGGCTCGAGCCCCAGCGTGCGCAGGTCGCTGACGGCCTGCGCCGACGTCGGGCGGACGGTGTCGGCGACGGTGACGGTCCCCAGGAACCGGCCGTCGAGCTCGACGGCGGTGATCGTGCCGGTCGTGCCGCTCGCGGTGTCCACACCGATCCAGCTGGTGCGCCCGGCACGTGCGGGGACGCCGTCGACGGTGCCGGAGACGCCCTGACCTGCGTGGTTCTCGAAGTCGTCGAGGCGACCGTGGACGTCGACGGTCGATGCGAGGGCGCGGGCGACCGGGTGCTCGGAGCCGTGCTCGAGCGTCGCGGCCACGCGGAGCAGCTCGTCGCGCTCCACCCCCTCGGCGGGCTCGACGGCCACGACGTCCATGACGCCGGTCGTGACCGTGCCGGTCTTGTCGAGCACGACGGTGTCGACGCGACGGGTCGACTCCAGCACCTGGGGGCCCTTGATGAGGATCCCGAGCTGGGCGCCACGTCCGGTGCCGACCATGAGCGCGGTCGGCGTCGCGAGGCCCAGGGCGCAGGGACAGGCGATGATCAGCACGGCCATCGCGGCCGAGAACGCCTGCAGCAGCGAGCCCCCGAGCAGCAGCCACACCGCGAACGTCCCCAGCGCGGCCACGACGACCGCCGGGACGAACCAGGCCGAGACCCGGTCGGCCAGGCGCTGGACCTCGGCCTTGCCCTCCTGCGCCTCCTCGACGAGGCGGGCCATCTGGGCGAGCTGCGTGTCGGCGCCCACCTTGGTCGCCCGCACGACGAGCCGTCCGCCGACGTTGACCGTCGCGCCCACGACCTCGTCGCCGACCGTCTTGTCGACCGGGACGGACTCGCCCGTCAGCATCGACTCGTCGACGCTCGAGCGACCGTCGATGACGACGCCGTCGGTCGCCACCCGCTCGCCGGGGCGGACCGTGAACTCCTCGCCGACGGCGACGTCCGTGGTCGGCTGCAGCTCCATGAGCGAGCGCAGCGCCGCGCTGGACTGCCGCTTGGCGTTGGCCTCGAGGTAGTGCCCGGCGAGGATGAAGACCGTGACCGCGCTCGCGACCTCGAGGTAGATCTCGTGGCTGCCCGACCCCTGGCTGAGCCAGGTCCACTCCATCCGCATCCCGACCATGCCGGCCTCGCCGAGGAACAAGGCCCACAGCGACCACAGGTAGGCCGCGCCGACGCCCAGGCTCACGAGGGTGTCCATCGTCGCGGTGCCGTGGCGCGCGTTGAGCGCCGCCGACCAGTGGAACGGGTACGCGCCCCACACCACGACGGGCGTCGCGAGCGCGAGCACGAGCCACTGCCAGTAGTCGAACTGGAGGGTCGGGACCATCGACAGCAGCACGACCGGCACGGCGAGGACCGCGGAGACCCTGAGCCGGAGCAGCATCGACTCCGCGGAGTGCAGCCCGCCGTGGCCCTCGTGCCCGGAACGTCCGGCTGCGGGATCGTGCACGTGGGCCGAGTAGCCGGTCCTCTCGACGGTCGCGACCAGGGTGTCGGCATCGACCGTGCCGTCGGTCGTGACGGTGGCCTTCTCGGTCGCGTAGTTGACGCTGGCCTCGACGCCGTCGAGCTTGTTGAGCTTCTTCTCGATGCGGTTCGCGCACGAGGCGCAGGTCATCCCGCCGATGAGCAGCTCGACGTCCGCGGGGGAGGTCTGCGTCATGGGGTGTGCTCCTCGTGCGACGGGACGGGCGGGCCGTCCGAGGGCGCCGGTGCGTGCTCGGTGTCGAGCACGCCGACGGCCAGACCGGCGGAGCGCAGGTCGAAGGCCAGG
>JALRCA010000206.1 GCA_023257515.1 Aeromicrobium sp. | reverse complement strand
GTCACCTGCGACACCTGCAAGGGCAAGCGCTACAATCGGGAAACGCTGGAGATCAAGTTCCGCGACAAGTCGATCGCCGAGGTTCTGGCGATGACGGTCGAGGAGGCGGTGCCCTATTTCAGCGCCCAGACCCGCATCCATGACCGCCTCAAAATCCTCCAACAAGTCGGCCTCGGCTATGTCGCGCTCGGCCAGCAGGCAACCACCCTGTCAGGCGGCGAGGCCCAGCGCATCGCGTACGCGGCCGAGCGGTCGACCTTGCTCGGGTCCTTGCCCGAGAACGCGCCGCCGCCGTGGCGGGCGTAGCCGCCGTAGGTGTCGACGATGATCTTGCGTCCGGTCAGGCCGGCATCGCCCATGGGGCCGCCGATGACGAACTTGCCGGTCGGGTTGATGTGCAGGCGGTAGTCCGAGGAGTCGATGTCGTACTGGCTCAGGACCGCGTCGATGACGTGCTTCTTGAGGTCGTTCGGGAGCTGGTTCTCCAGGTCGACGCCGTCCTCGTGCTGCGTGGAGACGACGATCGCCTCGACACGGACCGGCTTGTCGTCGTCGTACTCGATGGTGACCTGGGTCTTGCCGTCGGGACGCAGGTACGGCAGCGTGCCGTTCTTGCGCACCTCGGTGAGCTGCTCGGCCAGGCGGTGCGCGATCGTGATCGGCAGCGGCATGAGCTCGGGGGTCTCGTCGACGGCGAAGCCGAACATGAGGCCCTGGTCGCCGGCTCCCTGCAGGTCGAGCGGGTCGGTGGCGCCGCCGACGCGGGCCTCCTCGGCGGTGTCGACGCCCTGCGCGATGTCGGGGCTCTGCGCATCGAGCGTGACCTGGACGGCGCACGACTCGCCGTCGAATCCCTTGGTCGAGGAGTCGTAGCCGATCTCCAGCACGCGGTCACGGGCGATGCGGGCGATGTCGGCGTAGGCCTCGGTGGTGACCTCGCCGCCGACGAGCACCAGGCCCGTGGTCACGAACGTCTCGCACGCGACGCGGCTCTTGGGGTCCTCGGCGAGCAGGGCGTCCAGGACGCTGTCGCTGATCTGGTCGGCGATCTTGTCCGGGTGGCCCTCGGTGACGGACTCGGACGTGAACAAGCGGCTCACTCAGGTTCTCCTGTTGGCTCTGGATTCGGGGCAGACGGAAGGCGCCGACGTGGCGTCTCCCGGAGTCTAACGACGGACCTCGTCGTCGGGTACGTCATTCCACGCGCTGGACCACCGCGTCCCAGATCGCGTGCGCGAGCTGGAGCTTGGGGCCGAGCGCGACGGGTGTCGACGAACCGTCGGCACCGAGGATCGTGGCTTCGCTGACGTCGCGCTCGAACACCTTGCCGGCGCTGACGTCGTTGACGACGAGCAGGTCGCAGCCCTTGCGCTCGAGCTTGGCTCGCGCGTGGTCGAGGACGGTGCCGTTCGCGTCGCCGGTCTCGGCGGCGAAGCCCACGATGACGGGCGACTTGGTGGTGCGGCTGGCCACCAGCTCGACCAGGATGTCGGGGTTCTCGACGAGCTCGATGGTCGGGGTGGAGCCGTCGTGCGACTTCTTGATCTTGGCATCGGCGAGGCTGGCGGGTCGGAAGTCGGCCGGCGCGGCGGCCATGACCACCGCGTCGGCGTCGGGCACCGCGGCGAGCATCTCGCTGCGCAGCTGCTCGGTCGTGGTGACCGGGACCACCCGGACGCCGGCGGGGACGGGCAGCGACACGTTGGCGGCCACGAGGGTCACCGTGGCGCCACGCGCGACGGCGGCCTCGGCGAGCGCGATCCCCTGACGACCCGAGGAACGGTTCCCCAGGTAGCGGACGGGGTCGAGGAACTCGCGCGTGCCGCCCGCCGAGACGACCACGTGACGATCGGCCAGGTCCTGCGGGTGACCCGCGAGCACCGCCTGGGCCGCGGCGAAGATCTGTTCGGGGTCCGGGAGGCGACCGGGTCCGGTGTCGGCGCCGGTGAGACGTCCGGACGCCGGCTCGATGACGACCACGCCGCGCGAGCGGAGCGTCGCGACGTTGGCCTGCGTGGCCGGGTGCAACCACATCTCGGTGTGCATGGCCGGCGCCATGACGACCGGGCAGCGGGCGGTGAGGAGGGTGTTCGTGAGCAGGTCGTCGGCCAGACCGGCGGCCGCCTTGGCC
Organism: Aeromicrobium sp.; assembly: GCA_023257515.1. GTDB lineage: Bacteria > Actinomycetota > Actinomycetes > Propionibacteriales > Nocardioidaceae > Aeromicrobium. The sequence goes on along the minus strand of JALRCA010000206.1, from coordinate 4,517 downwards.
AGGACGTTGGCCGTCGCGGGCGCCACCACCACGAGCTCGGCGTCCTGGCCGATGCGCACGTGGGGCACCTGCTCGACGTCGTCGAAGACGTCGGTGCTGACCGGGTGTCCGCTCAGGGCCGCCCAGGTCGGGGCACCCACGAACTCGAGCGCCGCCTCGGTGGGCACGACCCGGACGTCGTGCCCGGACTCGGTGAACAGACGCAGGAGGGAGGCCGCCTTGTAGGCGGCGATCCCGCCCCCGACGCCGAGGACGACGCTCACGGGTCGGACCTCAGGCCTGCTCGGCCGCGGTCTCGTCGTCGATGTCCTCGACGGTCAGCAGGTCGCCGTTGATCTCGCGCAGCGCGATCGAGAGCGGCTTCTCCTGCACGGCCGTCTCGAGCAGCGGGCCCACGTACTCGAGCAGACCCTCGCCGAGCTGGGAGTAGTAGGCGTTGATCTGACGAGCACGCTTCGCGCTGTAGAGCACGAGCTTGTACTTGGAGTCGGCCTTCTCGAGCAGGTCGTCGATGGGAGGGTTGGTGATGCCCTCGGCGACGGCGCGCGTGGTGTTGACGGGAGTGGTGCTCACTGGGCCTCGCTGGTGAAGTCGTGGGTGGAACTGAACAAGTCTACCAACTGCGAGCAGGCCGCCCGGACCTCGGTGTTGACGATCGTGACGTCGAACTCGGACTCGGCCGCGAGCTCCTCGCGGGCCGTCTCGAGGCGCCGGGCGCGCTCCTCGGCGGACTCGGTGCCCCGTCCGACGAGCCGACGCTCCAGCTCCTCGAACGACGGGGGCGCGAGGAAGACCATGAGCGCCTCGGGCATGTTCTGCCGCACCTGACGAGCGCCCTGCAGGTCGAGCTCGAGCAGCGACGGTCGTCCCGCGGCCAGCTGTTCCTCCACCGCGGCGCGCGGGGTGCCGTAGCGGTGCCGGCCGTGCACGACGGCCCACTCGAGCAGACCGCCCGTCGCGACGAGCCGGTCGAAGTCCGTGTCGTCGACGAAGTGGTAGTGCACGCCGTCGACCTCGCCCGGTCGGGGCGGGCGGGTCGTGACCGAGACCGAGATCCAGATCTCGGGGTGCTCCTCGCGGATGCAGGCCGCCACGGTGCCCTTGCCGACCGCCGTCGGTCCCGCGAGGACCACGAGCCGTGAGCCGGCGGACGGGGTCCCTGCGTGAGGGCTAGCGGTCACGGTGTCCGAACTCGCGCAGGAGTGCCTGGACCTGGTTGGCCCCGAGCCCGCGGAGACGACGCGACTCGGCGATGCCGATGCGGTCCATGATCTCCTTGGCGCGCACCTTGCCCACGCCCGGCATGGACTGCAGCAGGTCGATCACGCGCAGCTTCGCGACGACGTCGTTGACCCGTGACTCCTGGATGACCTCGGCGAGGCTCGCTCCGGAGTTCTTGAGCCGGTTCTTCACCTCGGCTCGCAGCTGACGGGCCTGGGCCGCCTTGTCGAGCGCCGCCTGGCGCTGCTCGGGGGTCAGCTTGGGCAAAGCCACCTGGTCCACCTTCCTCGTCGGAGCGCGGTCACTTGAGCGTGACCTTGCACTCCTGCTTCACATTCTTCACGACCGCGTTGCGCTGGTCGGTGGTCTTGTTGAACGCCTCGTAGGCGGCATTGACCTTCTTGAGGCCTGCGGCGTCGAGCTTCTTGACCTTGGCGGCGTCGGTCATGTCCTTGAGGTCGAGGCCGACGTCCTTCTGCGCGGACAGGACGCCCTCGGTGACCTTGGCCAGGGCGGTCCAGTCCTTCTTGACGTCCTCGGGCGCGACCTTGGCGATGTCGCGCATCGTCTTGGCGTAGGAGGTGTAGGCCGCGTCGGAGCGCTTCTGCCCGAAGGAGTTCAGGGCCTTCTCGTTCTCCTTGACCGCGTCGCAGTAGGCGCTGCCCCCGCAGCCCGCGAGCACGGTCGCAGCGAGCGTCGTGACGACGGCGGCGGGGACGAGACGCGAGGAACGATGCTTCGGCACGAGCCGAGCCTACAAGCCCCGGGTCAGCCCCGGAGCAACTCCGTGGCGACACGCTCCGCGGCGTCGCGCAGCGCAGCGACGTCGGGCCCCGCCGCGAGCACCTCGCGTGACACCGAGGGCAGCACGAGGTCGGTCGAGGCGCCGAAGACGCGCTCGAGGTCGGCGGCTGAGCCGCCCTGCGCGCCGAAGCCCGGCGCGAGGATCGGGCCGTTGATCGCGAGGTCCTCGTCGTGCGCCTCGATCGTCGCGCCCACGACGGCGCCGAACGCGCCGAGCGGGGTCGCGCCGTCGTTGGCCGCCCGCAGCTCGTCGAGCACGACGCCCGCGACGGTCCGCTCCCCCGAGGTCGCCCGCTGCACCTGCGCCCCCTCGGGGTTCGAGGTCAGGGCGAGCACGAAGACTCCCCCGTCGTTGCGCTCGGCCGCCGCGAGGAAGGGCGTCAGCGAGCCGAAGCCCAGGTAGGGGCTGACCGTGACGGCGTCCGCAGCCATGGGGCTGTCCTCGTCGAGGTAGGCGTCGGCGTAGGCCGCGGCCGTCGTACCGATGTCGCCGCGCTTGACGTCGAGGATCGTGAGGCTGCCCGTGTGCCGCAGGTCCTGCAGGGTGCGCTCGAGCACGGCGACCCCGGCGGCGCCGAAGCGCTCGAAGAAGGCCGACTGCGGCTTGACGAACCCGACGCGTCCGGCGAACGCCTCGACGCACGTCGCGGCGAACCGCTCGAGCCCGTCGAGGTCGTCGCCGAGTCCCCACTGCTCGAGCAGCGAGGCGTGCGGGTCGATGCCGACGCAGAGCGGCCCGTACGCCGATCGCGCCGCGGCGACCCGTGAACCGAAGCTCATCGCCCCGCCCCCGTCCGATGGACCTCGGCCCATGACTGCAGCGACCGCACGTCGACACGCTGCTCCAGGACCGCCTCGATGCCCTGGACCGCGGCGGCGAGGCCCTGGACGGTCGTGATGCAGGGGATGCCCTCGGCGACGGCGGCCGTGCGGATCTCGTAGCCGTCCAGGCGCGCGTTGGTGCCGGCCGAGATGCCGTGCGGGGTGTTGATGATCAGGTCGACGTCCTGCTCGCGGATCTTGTCGACGATCGTGGACGGCTCCTGGCCGGGCAAGGGCTCCTCCTGGAGCTTGCGGATGACGGTCGCCTGCACGCCGTTGCGGGCGAGCACGACCGCGGTGCCGCTCGTCGCGAGGATCTCGAAGCCCAGGTCCGCGAGGCGCTTGATCGGGAAGATCATGTGCCGCTTGTCGCGGTTGGCGACCGACACGAAGACCTTGCCCGACGTCGGCAGGCCGTTCTGCGCCCCCGCCTGGCTCTTGGCGAACGCCGTGCCGAACGTCGTGTCGAAGCCCATGACCTCGCCGGTCGAGCGCATCTCGGGACCGAGGAGCGTGTCGACGTAGGTGCCCTCGTAGGTGCGGAACCGGTTGAAGGGCATCACGGCCTCCTTGACCGCGATGGGCGCGTCGTCGGGCAGCAGCCCGCCGTCGCCGCCGGCCGGCAGCAGCCCCTCCGCCCGGAGCCCGGCGATCGTCTCGCCCAGCATGATGCGGGCGGCCGCCTTGGCGAGCGGGGTGGCCGTCGCCTTGGACACGAACGGGACCGTGCGGCTGGCCCGCGGGTTCGCCTCGATGACGTAGAGGATGTCCGACGACAGCGCGAACTGGATGTTGACCAGCCCACGCACGCCGACACCGCGCGCGATGGCCTCGGTGGCCTCGCGGATGCGGTCGATCTCGAGGTTGCCGAGCGTGATGGGCGGCAGCGCGCACGCCGAGTCGCCCGAGTGCACCCCGGCCTCCTCGATGTGCTCCATCACGCCGCCGAGGAACAGCTCCTCGCCGTCGAACAGGGCGTCGACGTCGATCTCGATCGCGTCGTCGAGGAACCGGTCGACCAGGACGGGGCGTTCCGGCGTGATCTCGGTGGCGCGGTGGATGTAGTCGCCGAGGGTCTCCTCGTCGTACACGATCTCCATCCCACGGCCGCCGAGCACGTACGAAGGACGCACGAGCACCGGGTAGCCGATCTCGTCGGCGATCTGCTGGGCGTGCTCGAACGTCGTGGCCATGCCGCTCTTGGGCGCCACGAGCCCCGCGGCGTCGAGCACCTGGCCGAACGCGCCGCGCTCCTCCGCGAGCTCGATGGCGGCCGGCTGCGTGCCCACGATCGGCACGCCGGCGGCCTCGAGCCCCGCCGCGAGGCCGAGCGGCGTCTGACCGCCGAGCTGGACGATGACGCCGGCCACGGGACCGGCCGCCTGCTCGGCGTGCACGACCTCGAGCACGTCCTCGAGCGTCAGCGGCTCGAAGTAGAGCCGGTCGGCGGTGTCGTAGTCGGTCGAGACGGTCTCGGGGTTGCAGTTGACCATGACGGTCTCGTAGCCGCCCCACTCGTTCGGTGCCGCGCTGAGCGCCTGCACCGCGTGGACGCACGAGTAGTCGAACTCGATGCCCTGGCCGATGCGGTTGGGACCGCTGCCGAGCACGAGGACGGCCGGCTTCTCACGGGGCTCGACCTCGGTCTCCTCGTCGTAGGACGAGTAGTG
>JALRCA010000177.1 GCA_023257515.1 Aeromicrobium sp. | reverse complement strand
TCGCCAACAACAAGGTCCTGATCGGCCGCAGCTTCAAGTATCACCGCCCGCGTGGCATCGTGGCCGCGGGGATCGAGGAGCCGAACGCGCTCTTCACCATCGGCGAGGGGGCGAGGACCGAGCCCGGTTCTCCTCACGATGCGGGTGTTGCACCCCGGGCTTCGTGACGAGATGGCGCGCATCGTGCGCTGGTTCCCCGGCGAGCCTGGGAATCAGCGCCCCCCCGGGGGCGCGGCGGGACGATCAGACCTGGCCGGCGGCCTTGAGGTCGCGACGCAGCTCCGGCGGGAGCGCGAAGGTCAGGCTCTCGTCGGCGGTGCGGACCGCGGCGGCGTCGGGGTGGCCGTGCTCGGCCAGGAAGGACAGCACGTCGCTCACGAGGTCGTCGGGCACCGACGCCCCCGAGGTGACGCCGACCTTCTCGACGCCCTCGAGCCAGGCGACGTCGAACTCGCTCACGTCGTCGATGCGGTACGACGCAGAGGCACCGGCCTCGAGCGCCACCTCGACGAGCCGGACCGAGTTCGAGGAGTTCGAGGAACCCACCACGATGACCAGGTCGGCCTCCTTGGCGATCTCCTTGACCGCGACCTGGCGGTTCTGCGTGGCGTAGCAGATGTCGTCGGACGGCGGATCCTCGAGCTGCGGGAACTTCTCGCGCAGCCGGCGCACCGTCTCCATCGTCTCGTCGACGCTCAGCGTCGTCTGCGACAGCCACGAGAGCTTGGCGTCGTCGGGGAACTCGAGGTCGTCGACGTCGTCGGGGTGCTCGACGAGCGTGATGTGCTCGGGCGCCTCGCCCGCCGTGCCCTCGACCTCCTCGTGCCCCGCGTGGCCGATCAGCAGGATCCGGTAGTCCTCGCGCGCGAAGCGCTTGGCCTCGTGGTGGACCTTCGTGACGAGCGGGCACGTGGCGTCGATCGTCTTGAGGTTGCGCTCCGCGGCCTGGGAGTGCACGGCCGGCGAGACGCCGTGGGCCGAGAACACGACCGTGGCACCCTCGGGGACCTCGTCCAGCTCCTCGACGAAGATCGCACCGCGGTCGGCGAGCGTGTTGACGACGTGCTTGTTGTGCACGATCTGCTTGCGCACGTAGACCGGCGCGCCGTACAGGTCGAGCGCCTTCTCGACCGTGATGACGGCCCGGTCGACACCGGCGCAGTAGCCGCGAGGATCGGCGAGCAGGACGCTGCCGCCGACGGGGGGCATGCCGAGGTCCACGTGCGTCGTCATGGCGCCATCGTAACGAAGACCCGAAGCCGGTCCGTCCCGCCGCCGCCGTCCACGCGCCCGCCGCGGGCCTGTCGGCCGCTGTCCCTAGGCTGTCGCCATGGCCCTGCAGACGAGCGCGGACTCCCCCGCACCCCTGCGTCAGGTCTCCACGCTGCTCGGCGGCTACGTCGACCGCCTCGGCCCGGTGTGGGTCGAGGCCCAGGTCGCACAGCTGAGCAGGCGTCCCGGCATCTGCTT
>JALRCA010000167.1 GCA_023257515.1 Aeromicrobium sp. | reverse complement strand
TCGCCAACAAGTCACCCGTACTGGTCGCGCCAGCATCCCGGGCTGCGTTGGTCTTCTCCAACGCCCGGACCGCGGCCAGCCGCTGCGCATCCAACCGGGCAGCGACACGCCCCAGCCGAGCAGTCTCCCTGCGAACCTCTGACGGGGCGAGGCCCTCCCACGCCCGCGCGTCCAACGCGTCGAGGGCTGTGTCGATGGCGTCCAGGCACGCCACCACGGGGTGAGTGTCCTGGAGGAGAAGCGTCATCGGTGAACCTGTCTTTCGTCGACAGGTTCTATTATCGCGGATGCTGGTGGTCCGGGTCGAGAGGTCGAAAGTCCTGCCTTTTCCCGTAACCCTTCGACACGCTCAGGGTCCTCAACCCGGCCGAGCCACGGTCCCTGAGTCTGTCGAAGGGACGCTCCTGCGGCCCTCAGAACCCGTCAGCTGGTGGGAAGGGCGGGAGCTCGCGCCCGGCCTGCGGTCCACCCGTGATCTTCTGTGCGGCCCGACGGACGGGCGAGAGCCCCGCCGCGCGGGCTCCGAGACGGAAGGCCTGGACCCCGAGACGGGTCCGAGGCGCGGCCAGGCGAGGGACGCCGCGCGGCAGGTCCTGCGCCTCGTCCACGAGCGGACGCATCCAGTCCTCGTACTGCGCGAACGCATCGTGCAGCCCGTCGCGGCTGCGGTCCGACGAGGACAGGAAGGCCGCCAGCACGTAAGCGCCCACGAGCGCCAGGGACGCGCCGCCACCGCCGACCGGCGTGACGCACCAGGCGGCGTCGCCGAGCAGGCAGACGTCGCCCTCGTGCCAGCGCGGGGCACGGACCTGCCGGAGCCAGTCGACGTAGAGGTCGTCACCCGCGTCGAAGCCGTCGAGGATGCGCGGGACCTCCCACCCCACGCCCTCGAACCGCTCGCGCAACCGGGCCCGCTGCTGCGCGGGGCCGAGTCCGGCCAGCTCCGGTCCGTCGGCGAGGAAGTTCAGGTTCGCCCGCGTGGTGCCCTCGTCGTCGGGGCGCAGCGCGGCCTGCCGCGAGCCCGGCGCGACCAGCACACGCCACCAGTCGTCGTCGACGTCCGTCCGGGGGATCGTGCCGTAGGCGGAGTACATGCCCAGCTCCACCTGCTCGACCTCGCCCATCACGAGCTCGCGCGTGGCGGAGCCGACGCCCTCGGCGACCACCACGACGTCGAAGCGTCCCGTCGAGTCGTCGGAGAAGGTCACCTGCGTGCCGTCGTCGGTCTCGACCACGTCCGTCACGTGCGTGCCGAAGCACCACGCCACCGTGTCCGGGCAGTCGTCGACGAGCACCTGCGAGAGGGCCCCGCGCAGGATCTCGAGCTCCGCGGTGGGCCCGTCGTTCTCGCCGAGGTCGACGGGGATCTCCGACACGGTCGAGCCGGACTCGTCGACGAAGCGCGTACCGACCTCGCCGGTGTTGCGGGCCCGGACGGCGTCCTCCAGCCCCATGCGGCGCAGCACCTCGCGACCCGTCCCGCGCACGTCGATGTTCTGACCGCCCTGGCGCAATGAGTCGGCGCGCTCGACCACCGTGACGTCGAGGCCCTGCCGCGCCAGCAGCGACGCGACCGCGGGGCCGGCCACGCTGGCACCGGTGACGAGCACCGACGTCATCGGGCGAGCTCCTTGTCCAGGTTCTTCGCGAACCCGTCGCCCATCCGCGCCAGCACGCCGCGCATCGCGGTCCGTACCGCGGGGCTGGTCGCCCGGGGGAGCGGGAGGCGGACCCGCACGGTGAACGAGATCGCGAGGGACGTGCCGTCCTCGACCTCGGCCAGGCGGTACGAGCCGTCGACGCCGGCGGTCTCGGCGTCCGGCTCGGGCGGGTCGTGGCGGAACTCGATCAGCTCGCCGTCCTCGAACTGCATCCGTTCGGTGAAGCTCGGCGCCACGCTGCTCCCGAGCGCCTTGATGACGCCCAGGCGCCACGTCCAGTGCTCGCCGTCGACGTCGATGTCCTGCAGGAACGGCGTCATGCGCACCAGGGCCTCGGGGTCGGTCAGCAGGTCCCACACCTGCTGGCGCTCCGCCGGCACGATCGCCTCGGACTCGTCAGTCACCTCGAACCACGTCACGCGTCCATGCTGGTGCCCCGTCCTCGGGTCGGCACCTCGGGCGGACGCCGTGCCACGACGTCGTCATGGGGGAGCGGAGCCGTCTCGAGGCCGGCGAGTGGTACCTGGACGACGACGAGCTGGTCGCCCTGCGCCGCGGCGTGGCGCGGCTGCTGCACCGCTGGAACGGTCTCGGCCCGGACGAGGAGGTCGAGCGACGGCGGATCCTGGCGGAGCTGCTCGCCGAGGTGGGCGAGGGCGTGGAGGTCGTTCCGACCTTCCGGTGCACCTACGGCTCGCACACACGACTCGGCGATCGCGTCTTCGTCAACGCCGGAGCGTTCCTCATGGACGACGCGACGATCACGATCGGCGCCGACACACGCCTCGGGCCCGGTGCGCAGCTCATGACGGCGCTGCACCCGATCGACGACCATGCACGCCGCCGGGAAGGATGGGAGAGAGCACTGCTCATCACAATCGGCGAGAACGTGTGGCTCGGCGCCAACGTCGTCGTCTGTCCGGGCGTGACGATCGGTCGGAACACGGTCGTGGGTGCGGGCAGCGTCGTGCTGCGAGATCTGCCTGACCATGTCGTCGCCGCAGGCAGCCCGGCGGCGGTGCTCCGCGAGACCCCGCGCGAGGACGTGGGCAGCCCACCCGCTTGATGCCCCGAGGTCAGCGTCGCGAGCTCGGGATCGCTACGCGCAGATCTGCTTGATCCTTGCAACGGCGTCCGTGACCTTCTTGTTCGGCTCGCCGTCGTCGAGGTAGGCCGACTGGTCGTCGAGGAAGTCGACCAGGACACCGACGGGGTCGGAGAGCTCCTCGGGTCCGTCGGCCACGATCTCGAACAGCTTGCCCTGGACGCCCTGGCCATTCAGGGGCTCGCCATCGGCCAGGTCGAGGGTCTGCTGGACCAGGTTCTCGCGCCCGACCAGCCGGTCGCACGCCTCGCCCAGTCGGCCCGTCGCCGACGACGGCTCCGGGCCGGGTGAGGGTCTCGGGTAGTCGTCGCTGCACGCGGAGAGGATGAACAGCAGCAGCGCGGCCACGAGGACCCCGAGACGTCGCACGGTCGCGACGTTACCGTGCGTGGGGGATTGATCAGTCCTCGAAGGGCTCGTCCGACCACTGCCACCAAGCGCGGTCGCCATCGACGTGGAGCAGGGCCACGATGCTGTCCGCGTGAAGCAAGCTCCACGTCGGACGGTTCGCTGGTGACTAGACATCTCGGCGAGCTCCTCCCGCCGGGGTCCTCGCCCTCATTCGCGCCTTCTTCTGGCGGTTGCCGCAGGTGTTCATGTCGCACCAGCGCCGGGTCCGGCTCTGGCTGGTGTCGAGGAAGACGGCCCGGCACGTCGGTGAGGCGCACTGGGCCAGTCGACCGTCGCGCTCGCCGGAGAGCAGGCTGATCGCGTCGGCCGTCACGACGCTCAGCGCGTCGGCGACGGACGACGTGGCGAGGCGCCAGACGCGCCCGCCGTCCGTGAGGGCAGGGCTGGCGTGACCGTTCGCGCTGCAACGGTTGAGCGTCTCGACGGCCGAGGCCGGGGGCTCGGATCCGGTCGCGACGGCCGTGGCCGCGACGTGGATCGCCTCGCGGAGCTCGCGCGCGTGCTCGAGCTGCCGCGGCGTGCAGGAGTGGACGTCCAGACCGTTCTCGTGGAACCAGTCCAGGAGTCGCTCGGGCGTCGGCACGCGCTCGACCGGCTCGCCGTGGCGCTCGGACAGCGTGCCGGTGAACGTGGTCGCCAGGGCGTTGCCCCGGCGGAAGGGCTCGACCATGAGAACCATCATAGGCGGTTCACATGGTCGTCGAATCCTGATAGAACCGGCTTAGACGGTTCCACTTGACTCGCGGGGAGGCCACGATGCTCGACGTCACCGTGCTGCCGGCGTTCGTCGCGGTCATCATGCTGTTCCTCGCGCCGCCGGGTCCTGACATGGCCTACATGGTGGCGGTGGGCCTGGGGGACGGCCGGACTGCCGCCGTCAGGGCGATCCTGGGCATCGGCACCGCGATGAGCGTCTACGCCGCAGCCGTCGTGCTGGGGGTCGGGCGGCTCGCCGAGACGCACCCGGCGCTGCTCGACGTGGTCAAGGTGATCGGCGCGGCGTACCTCGTGTGGCTGGCGTTCACGACCTTCCGCGGCGCCCGGCACGCGGGGGAGGGGAGCGGGGCGCAGCCGTCCGGTCGTGCGTTCAGGAGGGGCTTCCTCGTCGCGATCGCGAACCCCAAGATCATCCTGTTCTACCTGGCGGTGCTGCCGCAGTTCGTGGGCGAGGCGTCGAACCCGTCGGCGCAGCTCGCCATGCTCGGAGCCGTGAACGTCGGGACCGAGGTGCTGCTCTACGGCACGATCGGGGTGCTCGCCGGCACGTTCCACGAGCGATTCCGCCGGAGTCGGCGGGGGAGCGCGGTGCTCAGCGGGATGGCCGGCGTCGTGTACCTCGTGCTCGCCGCGGTGATCGTCGCCGAGCTGGTCCGGTAGCGTCCCGCCATGGGCCTCCAGGACCTTCCGCCGCAGTCGTCGTGGGTGCACCGTGGTGCGCGCGAGGGGTTCGAGGTCCTCTTCGCCTCGCGGGTCGCCGGGGGACCTGCTCTGGCCGGTCACACGGCCGCGGTCGAGGACGGCGTCGCCTGGTCGGTCGGCTACGAGATCCGGACCGACGACGCCTGGTGCACCGTCGAAGCCCGGGTCACGGGCCACTCCTCCGACGGCGAGCGCCGCACGACGTTGCGTCGCGAGGACGGCGACACGTGGACCGTCGACGGCGTGCGGCGCCCCGACATTGACGGCTGCGTCGACGTCGACCTCGAGTCGTCCGCCGTCACCAACACCCTGCCGGTCCACCGACACGAGCTACCCATCGGGAAGACCGTGAGCGTGCCGGCCGCGTTCGTGCGCGCGCACGACCTGAGCGTCCAGCGGCTCGAGCAGACCTACACGCGCCTGGACGACGACGGTCGGTACGCCTACACGTCGTCGACCTTCGACTTCGCGTGCGAGCTCCGGTACGACGCCGCGGGACTCATCGTGGAGTACCCGTCGATCGCGGTCAGGACGGCATGAGCGAGGCCTGCGCGGCGTCCTGGTCCGGGGCGCTCGTGCCGGCGATGGTCAGGGTGTCGCAGACTGGGGCAATGAGTGCGGACGACGTCGTGGTGCTGCCCATGACGGCTGAGGACTGGCCGCAGGTGAGCGTGATCTACGCGGCCGGGATCGAGACCGGTAACGCCACGTTCGAGTCGGCTCCGCCGTCCTGGGTGGATTTCGACAGGACGCGGCTGCCGGACCACCGGTTCGTCGCGGTGCACGCGAGCGGGACGGTCCTGGGCTGGGTCGCCTGCGCGCGGGTCTCCGAGCGGCCCGTGTACGCAGGGGTCGTCGAGCACTCGGTCTACGTCCATCCCGACGCCCAAGGCCGCGGGGTCGGCGGTCTGCTCCTCACCGAGCTGATCGCGTCGACCGAGAAGGGCGGCGTGTGGACGATCCAGTCGAGCCTGTTCGAGGAGAACGTCATCAGCCAGCGACTGCACGAGCGTCATGGCTTCCGTGTCGTCGGGAGCCGTCGACGGATCGGGCGATCCGTGGCGGGTCCCCACGCGGGACGGTGGCGCAGCACGATCTTGATCGAGCGACGCAGCCAGACGGCCGGCGTCGATTAACGCGTGCCGATCTGCAGGAGTCCCGGTGCCTCGACGGTGCTGGACCCGCAGCAGGTGCCGGCGGGGGAGTCGTCGAAGTCACCGGCGCCGCCGCAGACGCCGGTCTCGGGCAGGACGAGCTCCACGGCCTCGGCGGCAGCGCGATCGCCCGCGATCGCCGCCACCACGGAACGGACCTGCTCGAACCCCGTGAGGGCCAGGAACGAAGGCGCTCTGCCGTAGGACTTCATGCCCACCAGGTAGAGGCCCTCGTCGGGCTGCGCCAGCACGGTGACGCCGTGCGGGGAGACGGATCCGCACGAGTGGACGTTCGGGTCGATCAGCGGGGCGAGGGCGCGCGGGGCCTGCAGGCGCGGATCGAGGTCGAGGCGGACCTCGGACAGGAAGTCCAGGTCGGGACGGAACCCGGTCAGTGCGAGGACCTCGTCGACGTCGGTGACGGTGCGGCCGTCCGAGGCGACGACGTCGACGCGGTACCCGCTCGGGACGACTGCTGCGGCGCGGAAGCCCGTGACGATCGTGACCTGGTCGGAGCCGGCTGCGCGCCGGGCGCGGGCGCCGAGGGCGCCACGCTCGGCGAGCTGGTCGTCCTCGCTGCCGAAGGCGTCCCCGACATCATCGCGCCGGACGAGCCAGCTGACCCGGGTCCCCGGGAGTCGGGAGAGTCCGATGAGCGCGGTCTTGGCCGACGCGCCGGTGCCGGCCACCACGACGTGCTTGCCCGTGTACCGCTCGCGGACGGTGTCGAGGCCGAGGTCCGGCACGCGGTACGAGACCCGGTCGCTGTGGTCGTGCTCGCCGAGCGCCGGAAGGCCGTTGCCGCCGAGGGGGTTGGGGACCGTCCAGGTGCCGGAGGCGTCGATCACGGCGCGAGCACCGATGCTCTGCTCGCCGCCGTCGCCGCTCGTGACGACGGTGAAGCTCGCGGTGTCGCGTCCGGAGTCGACGACCAGGTCACGGTCCTGGCGTGCGATGCCGGTGACCTCGCGGCCGTACCGGACCGAGGGGCCGAGCGCGGCGGCGAGCGGCCGCAGGTACAGCTCGACCCAGTCCTGGCCGGTGGGGTAGGAGTCGGTGTCAGCCGCGATCCAGCCGGTCTCCTCGAGGAGCCGCCGGGCGGCGGGGTCGACCAGCTCGGACCAGGGGGAGAAGAGGCGGACGTGGCTCCACTCCTGCACGGCGGAGCCGGGGCCGTCGCCACGTTCGAGGACGAGGAACGGGATGTCCCGGGCCTGCAGGTGCGCGGCTGCCGCCAGCCCGATGGGGCCGGCGCCGACGACCACGACGGGAAGGCTCCTGTTCTCAGTCATGGAGGGGCTCCTGGTCGGTGAGTGAGCTGATGAGCGTCTCGACCCGCGCCCGGATCTCGTCGCGGATGGGCCGCACGGCCTCGATGCCCTGGCCGGCCGGATCGTCCAGGACCCAGTCCTCGTAGCGCTTGCCGGGGTAGAAGGGGCAGGCGTCGCCGCAGCCCATCGTGACGACGACGTCGGAGGCCTCGACGGCCTCGTCGGTCAGGATCTTCGGCTGGGCCCCGGCGATGTCGATGCCCTCCTCGGCCATCGCCGCGACGGCGACGGGGTTCACCCGGTCACCGGGCACCGACCCGGCGGACCTGACCTCGATCCGGTCACCGGCGAGGTGCTGCAGGAACCCGGCGGCCATCTGGGAGCGGCCGGCGTTGTGGACGCAGACGAAGAGGACCGTCGGCTTGTGGGTGCTCATGATGAGGCTTCTTCCTGTCAGAGGTTCAGGTCGCTCAGGAGCCCGGTGATACGGGCTTGGAGGTCGTCGCGGATGTCGCGGACGTCGTCGAGACCGGCGCCGTCGGGATCGGCGACGTCCCAGTCGAGGTACTGCTTTCCGGGGAAGATGGGGCAGGCATCGCCGCAGCCCATCGTGACGACGACGTCAGCGGCGTGGAGGACGGAGTCGGTGAGGGGCTTGGGGTAGGCCGTGGTGAGGTCGATGCCTCGTTCGGCGAGCACGGCGACGGCCTGCGGGTTGATCTCGCCGGTCGGGTCCGAACCGGCGGAGCGGACGTGCAGACGGCCGGGTGCTAGGTGCTCGGCGATCGCTGCGGCCATCTGGGAGCGTCCGGCGTTGTGGACGCAGACGAACAGCAGCTCCGGGACGGGCTTGGGGAACCGGCCGGCCGCCTGCGCCTGCGCCGTCAGCAGCTCGGTCGCGTAGCGGCGGACGAGGATCGGCAGGTACGTCGTGATCTCCGCGTTCGGCTCGAGGGCAAGTCGAGCTTCGGTCACGGCCTGCTCGATCTGAGTTCGGTCGAACGTGCCGTCGAAGGCGTACGTGAGGTCGTCGACGCTGACCAGGTACGTGTCGCTGGCGGTGTCGGTCATGGTTTGACTCCTGTCGGGGTGAAGTAGCGGCGTGACCACAGGGCCACGTAGACGAGGGCGACGAGGACGGGGACCTCGATGAGAGGGCCGATGACGCCGGCGAGAGCCTGGCTCGACGTGACGCCGTACGTCCCGATCGCTACGGCGATCGCGAGCTCGAAGTTGTTGCCGGCGGCCGTGAACGCCAACGTGGTGGACCGTTCGTAGCCGAGGCCGGTGGTGCGACCCGCGACCATGCCGGCGCCGAACATGGCGGCGAAGTAGATGAGCAGAGGCACGGCGACGCGCGCCACGTCGAGCGGTCGACTGGTGATCGCATCGCCCTGGAGCGCGAACAGGACCACGATCGTGAACAGCAGCCCGTACAGGGCCCAGGGCCCGAGACGGGGCAGCACCCGGTCCTCGTAGGCCGGTCGGCCCCACCTGCGTTCGCCGAGGCGGCGCGTCAGGTAGCCCGCGGCGAGCGGGATCCCGAGGAAGACCAGGACGCTGAGCGTGATCGCCGCGAAGGAGAACTCGGCGCTCGTCGTCTCGAGGCCGAGCCACGAGGGCAGGACCTGGAGGTAGAACCAGCCCAGGGCACCGAACGCGACGACCTGGAAGACGCTGTTGACGGCCACGAGCACCGCCGCAGCCTCGCGGTCGCCGCAGGCCAGGTCGTTCCAGATCAGCACCATGGCGATGCAGCGCGCGAGGCCGACGATGATCAGTCCCGTGCGGAGCTCGGGCAGGTCCGGCAGCAACAGCCAGGCGAGCGCGAACATCAGGGCCGGTCCGAGCACCCAGTTCAGGGCGACCGAGGCCAGCAGCAGGCGGCGGTCGCCGAGCACGGTCGCGGTCTCGTCGTAGCGGACCTTGGCCAGCACCGGGTACATCATCACCAGCAGCCCGATCGCGATGGGCAGCGACACCTCGCCGATCCGCACGGCCTCCAGGGC
>JALRCA010000164.1 GCA_023257515.1 Aeromicrobium sp. | reverse complement strand
GGCGAGTCCGTTCGGCACGACCGGCTGACCCTGTGGCTCGGTGTCAGCAATGATGTGCGCCGCGTCGAGTAGGCGAGCATGCCCGAGATTGCATACGGCGCACCGGTTCTCGTAGGCGTTCATGACCTGGGCTCGGAAGACTCTCTGATGCAGCCGCGACTTGGTGAGTTGCTGCATATGGCGCCGATAGTCAGCATCTGTTGCGGCGGATGGCGCGTAGTGACGCTGTGCTTCGTCAAGCGCCAAAGTGAATTCGAGACGACCTGGCGAGTCAGCAACAATCCAGACGGGATAGACCGGCTCGTAGCGGCCAGATGCGACGCCCACGAACCAGATCAGCGGCAATCGATGCTGCATGGCCTCTCGTAAAGCAACGTTCTCGGGATGGTCCGGATCGTTGCCCCGGTACTTGTACCGCTGCAGTCCATCGCTGCCAACGTCGTCGGCATACGGCGGGTTCTGGCCAGGAGGAGTAAACGTCGTCCGAATAGCGAGTGCGGCGGACATACCGGCGGGTTTACGGATGCCGCGTTGACGGTCGAGCAGGGGAACGCGCTGTCCGGCGTACTCGAACTGGGTCGTCCAGGCGAAGTCGACCTGGTCGGAGGGTCGAGCCTCGAGCCACTCCATCGCCGGCTGCCGGAGCAGCTTGCTGTCATCCAGCGAGAAGGGCATGCGCCATCCTGACATGCTCGTAGACACCGAGGTCCGAATCGGAGTAGGACTCCGACATGACCCTCGCCCGCGTCCACAACTTCTCAATCTCACTCGACGGCTTCGCCGCGGGGGAGCCTCAGTCGCTCGACCAGCCGATGGGGCACGCCGGGCACCGGCTGCACGAGTGGATGTTCGCCACGCGGTTCGGGCGGACGATGTTCGGCCAGGACGGTGGCTCGATGGGTGTCGACGATGCGTTTGCGCAGCAGACCGATATCGGCATCGGTGCTGAGATCATGGGCGCCAACAAGTTCGGGCCTCCGGGGTGGCAGGACGACCCTGAGTGGCGGGGCTGGTGGGGGCCGAACCCGCCGTTCCACACGCCGACGTTCATCCTGACGCACCGGCCGCGGTCGCCGATCGAGATGGAGGGTGGGACGACGTTCCACTTCCTCGACGCCGGCGGGGCTGAGGCGCTCGAGGTCGCGCGGGAGGCGGCTGGTGAGCTCGACGTCCGGATTGGCGGCGGAGCCCACACGGTGAGGCAGTTCCTCGAGGCACGACTCATCGACCACCTGCATGTCGCGCAGACACCGATCGTGCTCGGGCGGGGGTCGCGACTATGGGACGGACTTGGGGGGCTCGAGCAGGACTACGACGTCGAGGCGACGTCTTCGCCGAGCGGCGTCACGCACTTGCTGCTCACCCGCAAGGGCTGAGCGGACTCAGTCGCACATGTCGCAGATCCCGTTGGCCGGGAGCGCGGTGAAGCACGTCGGGCAGATCTTGACCGGACGCGGCTCGACCTTCGGGGTCGCGCGGCCGGCGCGCGGGGTGCCGCTGGACGATGACGCGCGTCGTGGCTTGGCCGGGCGGGGCGTGCCACCGTCGGCGGGGAGGTCGGTGGCGAGGGCCTGGTAGCAGCGCAGACGGTCCTCGGCGGCGCGTTGCTCGACGTCCTTGACCAGGTCGCCGGTCGCCGCGAGGACGGCGCGGCCGTAGGCGTCTCCGACGGTGCCGTCGCGCTGCACGGCCAGCGAGGTCAGTGGCGGGTCGCCGGCGCGCTCGGCCGCGAGGGCCGTGATCTCGAGCCAGTCCGTCAGCCAGGTGCGGCGCGACGTGGGGGACTCGACGCGGCTGCGGCGCACGACCTCGTCGGCGAGGTCGGAGACCGTGATCACGGCGCCGTAGCGCGATGCGGTCTCACGCAGGACCTCGAGGGCTGCCGGGGTCCACCGGGCGAACTGGGGGAGGAGCTTGGCCACGACTCCTGACGCTAGACGATCGGTCCACGCGGTGGCGCTGCGGGCTCAGCGCACGCGGCGGATGCGGATCGGGCCCTTGGCGGTCGATGGGTCGACGACGTGGCCGGCCTGGGTGATCTCGACCTCGCCGCGATCGACGAGTCGGCGGGCGGCGCGGCGCGCCGGCTCCATCAGGTCGCGCCAGCCGTCCTCGCTGCCGACCTGGCGTGCAGCGTCCGAGGGACAGATCGTCTTGCCCGTGCCTCGCTGGGCGAGCAGGTCGAGGATCGTCGACTCGAGCTGCTGATCGACCTTCGAGACGCCGCGGCGGCGGCAGCCGTCGCTGCAGTACTTGACGTTCTCCCAGTCCCGGGCCCACTTCTTGCGCCACTCGATCCGGCGACCACACGCGACGCAGGTCTTGGACTCGACGGGCATGCCACCAGTCTCGCGCTGGTCGATCGGACCGGCACGGCGAGCACCCGCAGACAGCGTCGGTGCCAGGCCGTAGGTTCGTCCCATGCCGCTGACGATCCACCGCGCCGAGCGGGCGGACGTGCTGGCGGACGGACTCGCGCAGCTGCTCGCCCAGCCGCCGGAGGACCCGTTCGAGCACGAGCTCGTCGTCGTCGCGGCCAACGGCGTGGAGCGGTGGCTCGCCCAGACGATCAGCCACCGCCTCGGCACGGCCGACGGTCGCGAGGACGGCATCTGCGCCGGCATCGACTTCGTGCGGCCCGCGCACCTGATCTCCGACCTGACCGACCGCCAGCGCGACGACCCGTGGGCGCCGGGACGTCTCGCGTGGACCGTGCTCGACGTCATCGACGAGGCGATCGACGAGGAGTGGCTGCAGATCGTCGCGCGGCACGTCGGTCGCGGCATGGACCCCGCCGACGAGGCGCTGCGTCGCAGCAGGCGGTACTCCACGGCGCGACGCACGGCGTCGCTGCTGCACGGCTACGCGGTCCAGCGGCCCTGGATGGTGCAGGAGTGGGACGCGGGCCACGACACCGACGGCCTCGGCCGCGTCCTGCCGCAGGCGCACCTGTGGCAGGCCGAGGTGTGGCGCCGCGTCTCCCAGCGACTCACGGGGTGGCCGTCGCCGGACCGGCGGCTCCAGGCTGCTGCAGCGGGTTTGCGCGACGGGTCGCTCGACCCGGATCTGCCGCAGCGGCTCTCGTTCGTCGGGCACACCCGCATGCCGGCCGCCGAGCTCGACGTCGTCGCGGCGTTGGGGGAGCGGCGCGACGTCCACCTGTGGTTGCCGCACCCGTCGCGGGTGCGGTGGGAGGCGTCGACGAGCTCGGTCGGCGGGCGGGTCGAGCGGGCCGAGGTCGAGGTGCCGGAGACGGGCAACGCCTTCGTCACCGCCTCGGCGCGCGACGTCACCGAGCTCCAGCACGCCCTGCTCGCGCTCCCGGCCGAGCCGGTGGTCGAGCACCTGCCGTCGCCCGAGCGCCCCGACACACTGCTCGGACAGCTGCAGCGCGACCTGGCCGGCGACGTCGACGGGGGAGCCGGACGCGAGGTGCGCGTCGACGACGCGAGCGTCCAGGTCCACGCCTGCCACGGCCCCGCACGCCAGGTCGACGTGCTGCGCGAGGTCGTCGTCGGGCTCCTCGCCGACGACCCCACGCTCGAGCCGCGCGACGTGCTCGTCATGTGTCCCGACGTCGAGACCTACGCGCCGCTGATCGAGGCGGCGTTCGGGCTCGACGTCGTCGAGGGCGTCGACCACCCCGGCCACCAGCTGCGGGTCCGGCTCGCCGACCGCGCCGCCGGCACCGTCAACCCCGTGGCCGAGGCGCTGCGCAAGATCGTCTCGATCGCGGCCGGTCGTCGCACGAGCGTCACCGAGGTGCGCGACCTGCTCGGTCTTGCGCCGGTGCGTCGCCGGTTCGGGCTCAGCGACGACGACCTCGAGCAGATCGACGAGTGGACGGTCGTGACCGCCGTGCGCTGGGGCCTCGACGCCGAGGCCCGCGGGGCGTGGGGTCTCGACGGTCTCGAGCAGAACACCTGGCGCGCCGGGCTCGACCGGCTGCTCACCGGCGTCGCCGTGGCGCCCGAGGACCAGGACGGTCCACGACCCGGTGGCGTGCTGCCCGTCGACGACCTCGCCAGCACCGGGGTCGATCTCGTCGGACGGCTCAGCGAGGCGATCTCTCGCCTCGGCGGCGTGCTCGAGGCGGCCTCCAGGCCCACCTCGCGCACCGACTGGCTCGCGCGACTGACCCACGCGGTCCAAGCGCTCACCGACACCACCTACCGCGACGCCTGGCAGATCGACCAGGTCCTGCGCGGGCTGGCCGAGCTCGGCGGCGCGGACCACGGCAGCGGGCAGCTGACGGTGGTCGAGATCGGCGCCCTGCTCGACGACCTGTTCGCCGCGCGGCCGACGCGTGCCAACTTCCGCACCGGGTCGCTCACCGTCTGCACGATGGTGCCGATGCGCTCGGTGCCGCACCGCGTCGTGTGCCTGCTCGGGCTCGACGGCGACTCGTTCCCCCGCACCCCGACCCCGCTCGGCGACGACGTGCTCGCGCGTCACCCCCTCGTCGGCGAGCGCGACGCGGCCGCCGAGGACCGCCAGCTGTTCCTCGACGCCGTCCTCTCGGCGACCGAGCACCTCGTCATCACCTACACCGGTGCGAGCGAGCACACGGGCCGCGAGGTGCCACCCGCGACGCCGGTCGGCGAGCTGCTCGACCAGCTCGATCGCACCGCGCTCGGGGCGCGTGACCACGTGCTGGTGCACCACCCGCTGCAGGCGTTCGACCCGCGATCGTTCGTCGTCGGCGGCATCGTGCCGGGCCGGTCGTTCAGCTTCGACCGCGCCGGGTTCGCCGGGGCCCGGGCGCTCGGCCGACCGACGGAGCGCCCCGGGCCGCTGCTGCCCGACGGCCTGCCAGTCGTGCGCGACGACGTCGTCACGCTCGACGAGCTGCGGTCGTTCGTGACCCACCCCGTGCGCGAGTTCTTCCGCACCCGGCTCGACGTCACGCTCGTGCGCGACGCCGAGGCCCTCGACGACGCCATCCCGCTCACCCTCGACCACCTGCAGCAATGGCAGGTCAAGACCCAGGTGCTCAAGGCGATTCTGGCCGGTACCGAGGGACAGAGCGCTGAGAATGACGTGCGGCGACTGGGTCTAGTGCCGCCGTTCAAGCTTGGCAGCGACTTGCTCGAAGGATTGCGCGATGAGCTGACTGCTTACTACACCCTGGCCCACCGTGACGAGCCCGCCACGAGCCGCGACCTCGACGTCGTGCTGCCGGACGGGCGTCGGGTGGTCGGCACCGTCACCGACCTGCACCCGGACCACGGGCTGCGGGTCACGCCGTCCAAGGTGCAGGGAGCCCGGCTGACGACGACGTGGGTCGACGTGCTGGCGCTCGCAGCCGCGGGCCACCCCGTGCCGTTCCGGCTGGTCGGCCGGGTCGGGCGCGGCTTCCGCTACGGGCCCGGCGTCGGCGTGCTGAGCCCGCCGAGCCCCTCCGAGGCGCTCGCGCTGCTGGCCGAGCTGCTCGACCTGCGCGCGCTCGGCCTGGCCGAGCCCCTGCCCCTGCCAATCAGGACCTCGCAGGCGCTCGCCGACGGCCTGCGCACGAACAAGCCCCAGGTCGCGCTCAAGGCGGCCGAGCGCGAGTGGGTGAGCGACCGGTTCAAGGGCTTCATGAAGGAAGACGACGACCCGTACCACGTGCTGGCGTTCGGGCCGGAGGCCTCGTTGCGCGCGCTGCAGGACCGCGGCATGGACCAGCACGCCCTCCGCCTCTGGACGCCCCTGCTGGACCGGTGGGAGCTGACGTGAGCGACCTCGCGGAGTTCCGCATCCAGGATCCCCTGCCCACCGGCACCACCCTGCTCGAGGCCAGCGCCGGCACCGGCAAGACGTGGGCCATCGCCGCACTGGTCACCCGGTTCGTGGCCGAGGACGTCGCCGAGCTCGACCAGCTGCTCGTCGTCACCTTCGGGCGGGCGGCCAGCGCCGAGCTGCGCGACCGCGTGCGCGAACGCCTCGTCGAGGCCGAGGCCGCCCTGGCCGGCACGATCGAGCCCGGCGACGACCCGCTGCTGCGCCTGCTGCTCGACGCGGACGACGCCGAACGCGCGGCCCGACGTCGGCGGCTGCGACGCGCCGTCGGCCGCTTCGACGAGGCCACGATCACGACCACCCACGGCTTCTGCCACGCCGTCCTGCGCAGCCTCGGCACGACGGGCGACGTCGAGCCCGGCACGACGCTCGTCGAGGACGACGGCGACGTCGTCGACGAGGTCGTCGCCGACCTGTACCTGCGGTTCGTCAAGCGGGGTGCCGTGCCGCCCTTCGATCCCGCCGAGGCGCGGCGTCTCGGTGGTGCCGCCGTCACGGACCCGGCTGCCCGGCTGCACCCCGTCGACGCGGAGAAGGACTCCACTCCCGACCTACGACGACGCTTCGCCGCCGCGGTGCGCGAGGAGTCGGCCAGGCGACGGCTGGCCGCCCGCACGTTGTCGTACGACGACCTGCTGCAACGCCTCGCCGACGCGCTGCAGGACGAGGCGGCCCCGGCCCGCACGGTCATGCGCGAGCGCTGGCGCATCGTGCTCGTCGACGAGTTCCAGGACACCGACCCGGTGCAGTGGCAGATCCTCGACCGAGCGTTCTCGGGGCACTCCACGATGGTGCTCGTCGGCGATCCCAAGCAGGCGATCTACGCCTTCCGTGGCGGCGACGTCGCGACCTACCTGCAGGCGGCCGGGCAGGCGACCGACCGTCGCACGCTGCTCGTCAACCACCGCAGCGACGCCCCGCTCGTGGCCGGCATCGACGCCGTGCTGCGCGGCGCTGCGCTGGGCGACCCGCAGATCGTCGTGCGCGCAGCGCGCACCGAGCGGGACGGCACGCGCCTGGTCGACCCGGACAACGACGCCGCCTTCCGCCTGCGCGTCCTCACGCGCGACGACGCCGGGGTCGACGCCGACGCGGACGTCAGGATCGCGAAGGCCCGCACCACGATCGCCCGCGACGTCGCCGCCGACATCTCGGCGCTCCTCGCCGGACGTGCCACCTACGACGACGGCGACGGGCCACGCCCCGTCCGACCCGGCGACGTCGCGGTGCTCGTGGAGCGTCACGGCGACGCCGAGATCCTGCACACCGCGCTCACGGCGCACGGCATCGCGTCGGTCCGCGGGGGCGGTGCCGACGTGCTGACCAGCGAGGCGGCCGACCACTGGGTCACCCTCCTGACGGTCATGGAGTCCCCGCACCGCAGCGGGCTCGTGCGCAGCGCCGCGATGGGACCGTTCCTGGGGCACACGGCCACGGAGCTCGCCGAGCGGGCCGAGCAGCTCACCGACGAGGTCGCGGGACGGCTTCGCTCTCTCGTCGAGATCCAGCGCAGCCGCGGTGTCGCGGGCCTCGTCGAGGCCGTCGTCGGCGACGAGCGCGTCGTCGAGCGAGTCCTGCGCACGACCGGCGGTCGTCGGGTGCTCACCGACCTGGAGCACGTCGGTCACGTCCTGCAGCAGGCCGCGCGCGACCACGGCCTCGGGCTCACCGGCCTGCTGCGCTGGCTCGCCGACCGACGGGCCGACGGTGCCCAGGCCGCGGCGCGCACCCGTCGTCTGGACAGCGATGCCGACGCCGTGCAGATCGTCAC
The DNA here is from genome assembly GCA_023257515.1 of Aeromicrobium sp. Lineage (GTDB taxonomy): Bacteria > Actinomycetota > Actinomycetes > Propionibacteriales > Nocardioidaceae > Aeromicrobium. The sequence goes on along the minus strand of JALRCA010000164.1, from coordinate 41,122 downwards.
CACGCACGTCAGCAAGGGCCTGCAGTACCCCGTCGTCTACGCGCCGTACCTGTTCAACCGCTGGGTCGGCACCGACGACGTCGTGCTGTTCCACGACGAGACCGGGGCGCGCAGCCTCGACGTCGGAGGCGAGTCCGGGCCCGGTCGGCGCGAGCGGGTGAGCGTCGCGCGCACCGAGGATGCCGGCGAGAGCCTGCGCCGGCTCTACGTCGCGATGACCCGCGCGCAGTGTCGGCTCGTGCTGCACTGGTCACCGACCAAGGACGCTCGCAACGCTGCGCTGCACCGCCTGCTGTTCCGGCCCGACCCCGCCGTCGCCGAGATCCCCCAGCAGCTCGAGCTCCCGTCGGACGTGGACGCCGTCGGGCGGCTGCGCGAGTGGCAGGAGCGGGGTGGCCCCGCCGTCGAGCGACTCGAGCCCCGCATGGCGACGCCCGGCTCGACCCGCGACGAGCGCGCCGACCTGGTCCTGCGCGAGCTCGACCGCGCCGTCGACACGACGTGGACCCGCACGTCCTACACCTCGCTCGTGCGGCTCGACGACCACGCCTCCGTCGCGAGCGAACCCACCGTCGCCGGGCCCGACGACGAGTCCGAGGTGACGACCCTGGCCCAGCCGGAGTCGTCGCTGGGTCCGTCGCCGTGGGCCTCGCTCGTGGGCGGGGCGGCACTCGGCACGCTCGTGCACAGCGTGCTCGAGGACGTCGACCCCGAGGCCGCCGACCTGGCCGCCGAGGTCGCCCAACGGGTCGACGAGCAGCTCGAGCACCGCCCGCTCGACGTCGACACCGAGGTGCTGACGACAGCCCTCGTCGGCGTGCTGCACACGCCGATGGGCCCGCTGGTCGACGACATGACGCTGTGCGAGGCGCTCGCGGCCAAGCCGTTCCGCGAGATGGACTTCGAGCTGCCGCTCGCGGGCGGCGACCGCGCCCGGTCCGACCAGGTCGCGGCCGGGGCGCTGCGCGACGTCGCCGACCTGATGGACACCCACCTGGCGGGCGACGACCCGCTGCGCCCCTTCGCCGCCGCCCTGCGAGACCCGATGCTGCGCAGCCGCACCCTCCGCGGCTACCTGACCGGCTCGATCGACCTGCTCATGCGCATGCCTGACCTGCGCACGCTCGTCGTCGACCACAAGACGAACCGGCTCGAGGGCGAGGACGGCGGCCTCGAGGCGTACGCGCCGGACCGTCTCGCCGAGGCGATGCTGCACACGACCTACCCGTTGCAGGCGCTGCTCTACACCGTCGCGCAGCACCGGTTCCTGCGCTGGCGCCTGCGCGGGTACGACCCGGAGCAGCACCTGGCGGGCGTGCTCTACCTGTTCGTGCGCGGCATGACCGGCGCCGACGTGCCCCGCGGGGCCGACGGCACGCCCTACGGCGTCTTCTCGTGGCGTCCGCCGACGGCGCTCGTGCTGGGCCTCAGCGACCTGCTCGACGGGGGTGCACGATGACCCTCCAGCCCGACGAGATCGATCCGTTCGACCGCGACCAGGTGCTCGATGCCTCGGGACTGCTGGGCACGCTCAATCGTGCCGGGCTGCTGGCGGCGGCCGACCTGCACGTCACGCGCACGATGGCGCGACTCCTCAGCGAGGACGACGAGCTCGTGCTGCTGGCGCTCGCGCTCGCGGTGCGCGGCATCCGGTTCGGCTCCTCCGTCGTCGACCTCGACCACGTCGTCGACGACCTGCGCGTCGAGGCCCCCGACGTCCCGTGGCCCGCCGAGGTCGACGACCACGACGCGTGGGCGGACCGCGTCCGCGCGAGCGTGTTGACCGCGTCCTCGCAGCGCGTGCTGGTCGTCGAGGGCCACCAGGTCGCCCTCGGTCGCTACCACGCGCTCGAGGTCTCGCTCAGCGCGCGGCTCGTCGAGCGGTTGGCCCACCCCCCGCCGTCCGTCGACGAGGCGGTCCTGGCCCAGGACCTCGACCGGCTGTTCGCCGGTGCCGAGAACCCTGACCAGCGTGGGGCCGCCGACCGCGCCGCACGGTCGTGGACCAGCGTCGTCACGGGTGGTCCGGGGACCGGCAAGACCACGACGATCGCACGCCTGCTCGCGGCCCTGGCCTCGCAGCATGCCGCCGTCGGCGCGACCCGTCCCCTCACGATCGGGCTGGCCGCGCCCACCGGCAAGGCGGCGGCCCGCATGCGTGAGGCGCTCCGGTCTGCTGCGGACACCGAGGTGCTCACCGACGACGAACGAGCGTGGCTCGGCTCGCTCGATGCCGTCACGCTGCACCGCCTGCTCGGCCCCCGGCCCGATCACCGGACGGCGTTCAAGCACCATGCGGGCCAGAAGCTCGCCCACGACGTGGTCGTGGTCGACGAGACCTCGATGGTGTCGTTGCTCATGATGGAGCGGCTCCTGCAAGCGGTCCCGACGACGTGCCGACTGGTGCTGGTCGGCGACCCAGAGCAGCTCGCCTCGGTCGAGGCGGGCGCTGTCCTGCGCGACGTCGCCGACGGTCTCGGCGGCCCCGACGGTCCGCACGTCTCGCACCTGCGTCACGGCTTCCGCTTCTCCGGACCCATCGGCGAGCTCGCGGCAGCGGTCGTCGCCGGCGACGGCGAGGCGGCGCTCGAGATCCTGGGCGCAGGTCATGCCGAGGTCCGTCTGGTCGACCCGTCCGACGTCTCGAGCATCGTGAGCGGCCGCCCGCTCGAGCAGGCCCGCGCCGTCGCCGCGGCGGCCGCTGACCACGACCCGCAGCGTGGCCTCGCCATACTGGGCGAGCACCGGCTGCTCGTCGCCCACCGCGACGGCCCGGCCGGGGTCGTTCGCTGGAACGACGAGCTCGAGCGTGCCGTCCGGACCTACCCGGACCCCGCACAGCCCTGGTACGTCGGGCGGCCCGTGCTGGTCACGCGCAACGACGCCGCGCTGGGCGTCAACAACGGAGACGTCGGCATCGCGACCTCGACCGACGGACTGTTGACGGTCGAGCTCGACACCGGTCGGACGGTGGCCGCGGCCCGTCTCGCCGCGGCACAGACGGCCTACGCCAGCACGGTGCACCGCAGCCAGGGCAGCGAGTTCGACCACGTCACGCTGGTGCTGCCGGACGAGGACTCGCTCGTGCTGACTCGCGAGCTTCTCTACACCGCCATCACGCGCGCCAAGGCCTCGATCGTGGTCGTCGGGACGGCCGAGGTGGTGCTGGCCGCGGTGGCCCGGCGCAGCGCGCGCGGCAGTGGTCTGGCCCGTCGGCTGCGGGCCTCGACCCGTTGATCGCCGACGCCTGTACCACACGGATTGACGACAGGACGAACGTACAGATTCCGTTCTCGGACATCGCTCCGAGCGCATCCGTCCCACGTGTAACTCTCGTTGACACCGGACGTGACGCCGGACACGATCCGAACAGCCACAAGCGCGGTGGCCAGGGACCGCGCTCCACGTCGGCGGTCTCGGGGGAGACGTTCGTGCGCTGATTCTCCGGGCCGTCCTGGATCTCGGGGAATGCCATGAACGTCTCGTCCGGAACACTCCACGTCAGCGAGGCCGGCCGCCGCATGCAGTCCAGGGTGCTGTCCGAGCACCTGGCGCACTGGGCGGCCGTGACCCCCGATCGCCCGGCGATCACCTACCTCGACTACCTGCGCGACCCCAGTGGCGCGCCGGAGACGATCACGTTCGCCGAGCTCGAGCGACGCGTCGAGATCGCCTCGGCCGACCTGCTCACCCACGTCGAGGCGGGGGAGCGGGCGGCCATCCTGGCCCCCCAGTCGCTCGCCTACGTCGTGTACTTCGTGGCGTGCCTGCGCACCGGGGTCGTCGCGGTGCCGCTGTTCTCGCCCGACCTGCCGGGCCACGGTGACCGCCTGGCAGCCACGTTCGCGGACTGCGACCCGGCGCTCGTCCTCGCGACCACCGGCAACGAGGAGCTGGTGCACGAGTTCCTGCGCGGCCAGCCGGGCGGCGCCTCGGCCGACGTGCTCGTGATCGACCGCGAGGGCATCGAGCCCGGTGCGTCGGAGGAGCCGGTGACGCCGCACTCGGACGACCTGGCCTACATCCAGTACACCTCCGGCTCGACGCGTCTGCCCGCCGGAGTCCTGATCTCGCAGGGCAACATCGTCGCCAACGCCAGCCAGGCGATCCTCGCGCTCACGCGGCCGGAAGACGACGCGACGGTCGTCAGCTGGCTGCCGCTGTTCCACGACATGGGCCTGGTGTTCGTCGTCGGAGGCAGCATCGTCGGCGGCATGCACACGGTCGTGATGGATCCGATCTCGTTCCTCATCGACCCGAGCCGGTGGATGCGTGCGCTCGCCGACCACCCGAGCACCGTCTCCCTCGCGCCGAACTTCGCCTACGCCTACGCGGCGTCCAAGGTGAGCGCGGAGGACAAGGCGACGATGGACCTGAGCCGCGTGCTCTCGCTCGGCAACGGCGCGGAGCCGGTTCGACCGGACACCCTCGACGCCTTCCAGGACGCGTTCGGCCCCTGCGGCCTTCGCCCGCACACCGTGCGCCCGGTCTACGGTCTGGCCGAAGCGACCGTCTACGTCAGCGGCAGCACCGAGAAGCGGGCCGACGAGTCCAACGAGGCGGTGCTCGACGTCGAGCTCGACGTCGTGCAGCTCTCGCACGGCACCGCGACCGAGGAGATCGGTTCGGAGTCGATCCGCATGGTGTCGGTAGGCCTGCCGAACGACCAGCTCGTCGCCATCGTCGATCCCGACACCGGCGTGCGCCGCACCGCCGGCCACGTCGGCGAGATCTGGGTCCACGGGCCCAACGTCGCGTCCGGCTACTGGGAGAAGCCTGAGCTCACCGAGGAGGTGTTCGGCAACGAGCTCGTGGACGGTGGCGAGCTTCCGGCCGGCCCGTGGATGCGCACCGGAGACCTGGGCGTGATGCTGCACGACTCGCTGTTCATCACCGGGCGCATCAAGGACCTGATCATCGTGGGCGGCCGCAACCACTACCCGCAGGACCTCGAGGCGACGGTCGAGGGCGCACATCGCGTCATCGGGCGTCACCGGACCGCGGCGTTCTCGGTCGACACCGACGAGGGCGAGGCCGTCGTGGTCGTCGCCGAGGTCTCGCGGCACGCCGAGCCGGGATCGTGGGACGACGACGAGGTCGGTCGTGCCGTCTCGATGGCGGTCTCGCAGCGTCACAGCGTGGCGCTCCACGACGTCGTGCTGGTCGAGCCCAACCGGGTGCCGCGGACCTCGAGCGGCAAGATCGCCCGGTCGGCGACCCGTGACCTCTACCTCGACGGGTCGTACGAGCGGACGGGGTCGAACGCATGAGCCCGGGCCCCTCACGACGCGAGCTGACGGCCTGGCTGGTCGACTGGGTGGGCACGCAGCTCACGACGGGCGAACGGCGCCCCGAGGTCGACGTGGACCGACCGCTCACCGAGCTGGGGCTGTCGTCGAAGCAGGCGGTCTCGCTCGCCGGAGAGCTCGCGGCTCTCACGGGTCGGTCGGTCGACCCGACGATGGCCTGGCGCGTCCCGACGATCCGGGCCATCGTCGCCGAGCTGACGGGCGAGACGACGCGTCCGACGACCCGGTCCGCGTCGGTCGCGCCTCCGGCACCACTCGCGGGCCCGCTGGCCGTCGTCGGCGTCGGGTGCCGGTTCCCGGGGGCCGACGGTCCGGAGGAGTTCTGGGACCTGCTCGTGGAGTCCCGTGACGCCGTGACGACGGTGCCCGAGGGTCGCTGGGAGCAGTTCGTGGCCGACTCCGAGGCAGAGCGAGCCGTGCTCGAGCGTCTCCCGCGGGCCGGCGGCTACCTCGACGACGTGGCGGCCTTCGACGCCGAGCACTTCGGCATCTCGGCCGCCGAGGCCCGCCTCATGGACCCGCAGCAGCGGCTGCTGCTCGAGGTCGCGTGGGAGGCGCTGGAGCACGCGGGGATCGCGCCGGACGGTCTCCGCGGCAGCGCGACCGGGGTGTTCGTGGGCGCGAGCGGGAGCGAGTACGCGCACCTCACGGCCGGTGCCCTGCGCGGTCTCGACGTGTGGACGCCGACGGGTTCGGCCCTCAGCGTCGTGGCCAACCGGCTGTCGTACGCGCTCGACCTGCGCGGACCGAGTGCGACCGTCGACACGGCCTGCTCCTCGTCGCTGGTCGCCCTGCACCAGGCCGCCCAGAGCCTGCAGACCGGTGACAGCGACCTGGCGCTGGTCGGCGGCGTGAACCTGCTGCTCGCGCCCAACGTCACGGCGAGCTTCGAGCTCGCCGGGCTGCTGGCCGGTGACGGTCGGTGCAAGCCGTTCAGCGCTGACGCGGACGGCATCGTCCGGGCCGAGGGATGCGGCGTCGTCGTGCTCAAGCGGCTCGAGGACGCCGAGCGTGACGGCGACCGCGTGCTCGCCCTGGTGCGCGGCACGGCGGTCAACTCCGACGGTCGCAGCAACGGACTCATGGCGCCGAACCAGCACGCCCAGGAGGACGTGCTGGAACGGGCTTACGCGCGTGCGGGCGTCGACCCCTCGACGGTCTCGTACGTCGAGGCACACGGCACCGGGACGCTGCTCGGCGACCCCATCGAGGCCCACGCCCTCGGCACCGTCCTCGGCGCCGGCCGTCCTGCGGACACGCCGCTGCTGCTCGGCTCGGTCAAGTCCAACCTCGGCCACCTCGAGGCCGCGGCCGGGGTCGCCGGCGTCATCAAGACGGTCCTCGCGCTCCACCATGGCAGCCTGCCCGCCAGCCTGCACGCCGACGACCCCAACCCGGCCATCGCGTTCGAGGCGCAGCACCTGGACGTGGTGCGCGCCGCGCGGGAGTGGCCGGATTCCGAGCGGCCCCACGTCGCGGGTGTCTCCGGCTTCGGGTTCGGGGGGACCAACGCCCACGTCGTGCTCGAGCAGGCGCCGGCACCCGCACCCGCGCGCGACGAACCGGCCCAGGTCCACGCCGTCGCTCTCTCCGGCCCGGACGCCGAGCGACTGATCGCGAGGGCCGACGCGGTGGCCGACACCCTGCGGGCCGGGGGCTCGGTGCCCTCGGTCGTCGAGGCCGCCCGACGTCGGCTCGGCTCGGGTCCGGCCCGGCTCGGGGTGGTGGCGCGCGAGGGCGACCTGGTGGAGTCGCTGCGCACCGTCGGGGCCGCGGGACGCTGTGAGACACGACTCGACCATCCCGGCGAGCAGCCAATCTGGGTGTTCAGCGGCTACGGCTCGCACTGGCCCGGTATGGCGGCGCGACTGCTCCGCGACGACCCGGTGTTCGCGGCGGCTCTCGACACCGTCGCCGCCCTGGTGGAGCAGCAGTCCGGTCTCGACGTGCTCGAGGCGATCGAGGAGGGCATCGAGCTCGAGGGCGTGCACGACAACCAGCTCGCGACGTTCTGCGTGCAGGTGGCGTTGGCCTCGGCGTGGCGGTCCCAGGGGGTTGAGCCGGCAGCGGTCGTCGGTCAGTCGATGGGCGAGATCGCCGCCGCCGTGGTCTCCGGGGGGTTGTCGCTGCGGGACGGCGTTCGCGTCATGGTGGAGCGCACCCGACTGCTCGCCACCGTCGACGCCGCGGGGGCCGGTGCGATGGCCGTCGTCGACCTGGCCCCCGAAGAGGTCGAGCGGCGACTGGCGGACCGGCCCGGTCTGTCGATCGCCGTCCACGCGTCGCCGCGCCAGTGCACGGTCGCAGGTCCGGTCGCGGCGGTCGATCGCCTCGTGACGGACCTCGCCGACGAGGGCCTCGACGCGTGGCCGGTGCCAGGGTCGGTCGCCGGGCACTCACCCGCGGTCGACGGGATCCTCGACGAGCTGCGTGAGTCCCTGGCGCCGACGCGACCGCGCCGGGCCGGGATCCGGATGTACTCGACGGTCGCCGACGACCCCTCTGGGCCTGCCCGGCTCGACGCCGACTACTGGGTCTCCAACGTCCGCCGCCCGGTGCGGTTCCGGGAGGCGGTGACGGCGGCGATCGAGGACGGACACCAGGTGTTCGTCGAGGTCTCGCCGCACCCCGTGGCGCAGCGTTCGGTGCGAGCCACGGCCGACGGGCTCGGTGTCGACGCCGTCGTGCTGCACAGCCTGCGACGACGGACCGACGACACCGTCACCTTCCACGCCAACGTGCTGGAGTTGCGCCTGCGGACGATGGAGCGGTTGCCCGCACCCGCCGAGCGCCCGGCGTGGACCGACCTGCCGCGCACGTCGTGGCGTCACGAGCGCCACTGGTTCGGCGAGGCCGCCGTCGTGCGCTCCACCGCGACCGAGGACGTCCGACCGTCGCTGCGCGACGAGGTGGTGGCGCTGACACCGACCGAAGCGCGCGCCCGGTTGCGCGACTGGCTGACCGACCAGGTCGCCCTCGTCATGGGTGACCCGGGGGCGGTCGTGTCGCCGCACGTCTCGCTCGTCGACCTCGGCCTCGACTCGCTCATGGCCACGCGGGCGCGCAACGTCGTGCAGAACGAGCTCGGTCTGACCCTCGCTGCGCGAGTCGTGCTCGGGGGTGCGACGGTCGCCGAGGTGGCGGACCAGCTCGCCGACCAGCTCGGGATCGGGGGAGAATCCGGTGCGTCGGCCCTCGTCCGCGTCGGTCCGCGGGACCCGAGCGAGCGACTCGTGGCACAGGTCTGGACCGACGTGCTCGGGACGCGCGACCTGGCGGTGGACGACGCGTTCGACGCCCTGGGCGGCGGTCTCGCCGAGATGGAGTCCGTCCGTGAGCGGCTCGCCCCGCACGTCGGGTCGGTGCCCACGGTCGCGGAGCTGCTGTCCGCGGCGAACCTGGCGGAGACGGCCGACCTGGTCCGCGACGCATACGAGGGCAACGACGGCTCCGTCGTGCGGTGGCTGCGTCGTGGAGGCCGTCGCGACCCCCTGTTCGTCTTCCACCCCGCCGGTGGACCGACGAGCGTCTACCAGCCGCTCGTGTCGCTGCTCGACGAGGAACAGCCCGTGGTGGGCTTCGAGCGGATCGACGACGCGACGTCGATCGAGGCCAAGGTCGAGCGCTACCTGCCGCTCGTGCGCGAGATCCAGCCACACGGCCCGTACCGGCTCATGGGCTGGTCGTTCGGCGGGTTGCTCGCCGACGCACTCGCCGAGCGGCTCGGCGAGACCGACGAGGTCGAGGTCGTCGCGATGATCGACACCGTCCTGCCCCTGGGCGACGGTGCGGTCGACGACGACCAGGTCGTGCAGCGCTACCAGCGCTTCGTCGACCACGTCGAGCAGACCTACGGCACGGCGCTGCCTCTCGACCTGACCGACCTGGTGAGCCGGTCCGAGGTGGAGCAGGTCGAGCTGATCCGCGAGGCCCTCGGGGCGCTCGGGGCGGCGATGCCGTCGGGTGTCGTCGAGCACCAGGTGACGTCGTACGTCGACACCCGCATCGCCGAGCACTACACACCACGGCACTTCGCCGGCACCCGCGTGCTGTACCGGGCCAGTGCCGTCGAGGAGACCGGTGCTGCCCTCGACCCGCGGTACCAACGCTGCGACGCCGACCTGGGCTGGGGCCCGCACAGCGCCCGCCTCGAGGTCGTCCCCGTGCCCGGCGACCACATCTCGATGATCGACCGGCCCCACGTCGACGTCATCGCCCAGCACCTCGACCGCCTGCTCGACCGATCGTCGGTCAGCAGCCTCTGACGTCCCGGAAGGACCCACCATGACCAGGACCCGCACCGCGAGGATGCTCGTGGCCACCGTCGCCGTCGGTCTCACGACGCTCGTGCTGCCCGCGGCGCCGGCCGTGGCGCGCGAGCCGGGCACGCCCGTGCCGACCGTGCCGCAGTTCGACCAGTCCGCGAACGGTGGCACCAACCCCAAGGTGGGCACGGTCCCGTCGACCGCCAGCATCGGCCGCCCCGACGCCGGGGTCGTGCCCGTGGTCGGCAAGGCGGACGCGAGAGCCGACGACGGTGCGTCCGTCCTGTACGAGTCGCGCGTCACCGACCGCGTCGTCGACCTGATGGTGCAGTCGCCCGGACTCCGGGGCAACACGCCGGTGCGACTGCACCTGCCGAACGGCTACGACGCGTCGTCCTCGCGCCGGTGGCCCGTCCTGTACCTGCTCCCTGGCGCGTCCGACAAGGCCGACTACCAGGCGTGGTCGCTCTACACCGACACCCTTGCCTGGGCGGCGGACAAGGACGTCATCGTGGCGATGCCGAGCGGCGGCAAGACCGGGCTCGGCACCAACTGGAACAACGGGGGCCGTGGTGCCGCCGGCGGCTACCAGTGGAACACCTACCTCGCACAGGAGCTGCCGCAGCTGCTCGAACGGGGGTACGCGGCCTCCGGCAACCGCGCCGTGGCCGGCATCTCGACGGGTGGGTTCACGGCCCTGTCCCTGGTCGCCCAGAACCCGGGACGCTACGGCGCGGCGGCCTCGTTCAGCGGCCTCAACGCGATCTCGCTCAGCTATCCGTTCGTGTCCGCGCTGCTGCTGCGCGAAGGCGTCTCCACCGACCAGCCGTGGGGCAGCTACTGGTTCCAGCGCCGCCTGTGGGACGCCAACGACCCGACCAACAGCCCGGAGGCGCTCAAGGGTGCGCAGATCTTCGTCTCCAACGGCAACGGACGCAGCGGGCCGCTCGACGGCGGCGGCTTCTTCTCGTGGGACGGCATCGAGTCCCTGACGTTGTCGTACAACACCGCCTTCATCACGGCGCTGAGGCTCAAGGGCGTCGCGGTCACGTCCGACCTCTACGGGAACGGCACCCACAGCTGGCCGTACTGGTCGCGGGAGCTCAAGAAGGCGTGGCCGCAGCTCGCGGCCGGCCTCGGCCTCGGCTGAGGTGTCGACGCGGACGACCGCGGGTCGGGCGAGCTCCTCGCCGGCCCGAGGGGACGGCGGTCCACCCCCTGGGGCCGCCGACGTGTGGTGGGCCGCACTTGCGCAGCTGCGGCCCACCCACGAGAACCTCCTGAGCCGTGAGGAGAGGGTCCGGGTGCGGTCCTACGTCCGCGAGGACGACCGGCGGCGATTCGTCCTGGGGTGCACGGTGCTGCGGCAGGTGGCGGGCGGCGCGCTGGGGGTCGATCCCACGCAGGTCCGCATCGAGCGGCGGTGCGACGACTGCGGCCGGCAGCACGGGCGACCGTCGGTCGTGGGTGCGCCGTGGGACGTGTCGCTCTCGCACAGCGGCGAGCACGTGGTCGTCGCGATGTCGCGCACCCGGATCGGGGTGGACGTCGAGCAGGAGTCGTCGGTCCTCGACGTCGAGGCGCTGCGGGACCTGATCCTCGCTCCGCAGGAGCGGCGGCAGGTGCGGACGTCCGACCACCTGGGTGCTGCGTGGGTGGCGAAGGAGTCCGCCCTCAAGGCGACGGGCGAGGGCCTGAGGGCCTCGATGGACCGTGTGGTCGTGCCACCGCCGGGTGTCGACGGGGTCGTCCGCTTCCTCGACGCCCCGTCCCGGCGGGCCTGGGCGCTCGTGCTGGCGGCCCCGCCCGGCCACCGGGCGGCCCTGACCGCACTGACCCCCGGCCCTGTCGACGTCGTCACCCGCGCCTGGACCCCCTGACCCTCCACCCCCCACCCGCCGAGACACACTCAGCGGGTGGGTGGGGTCAGGAGTGGGGGAGGTGGGCGCGGACGTCGGCGAGGACCTGAGGTGGGAACTCACCCGTGCGGCGGCAACGCTCCACCAGGTAGTGGATCTTGTTGAGTCGAGGCCCGGGCAGCTCGATCGCGCGCCGGTCGAGGGCCGGGCGCAGCACGTTGCGGTCGAACGAGCCGTCGCTCGGCTCATCGATGCCCCGCCACGCCGCGAAGGCGCGCTTGAGCTCGGCGTGACCGACGACCCCGTGCTCCGGCGACAGGGCCACGGCGATGGCCGCGACGAGCCACGTGTCGTCGTGCTCGAACGTCTCGACGCCCAGCTGGACGGTCCCCGTGCCGTCGTCGACCGGTCCGGGGACGTCGAACGTCAGGGTGGCGGTGAGCGAGAACGCGGGATAGCGCAGGTCGAGCACCGTGCCCGAGGAGGTGAGCGACCACGTCTGTCCAGGCTCGGGTGATGCGGGGTCGGAGCCGGGGGAGCGGACCTCGAGGATCGCGCCGTTCGCGCGCTGCCCGCGATGGAGCACCGGGTACGCCGCTGTCGCCGTGACGACGACGGCCGGATCGCTCACGTAGGGCAGCCGGACGAACACGTAGGCCGAACCCGCGATCTCCTCGACGGCGACCAGCTGCTGCTCGGGCAGCGCCATCCGACGCGCGACCACGAAGCGGCCCGAGGGCTCGAGCTCGTGGGAGCCCGAAAGACCGTCCTCGGTCGACCAGTCGACTCGCAGCACGGCTCCTCCTCCAGGTCTCGGACGGTCGGCTCGATGATTCCATGCTCGGGTCGGCGCGCCCGATCCGAGTCGTCGCGCTCGGAGGCCCGTGCGAGCGTGACGCGCATGATCCGCACCTTGCTCCGCTGGCTCCTCGGTCTCGCGCTCGTCGGCGCAGGGATCGCCCATCTCGGTCCGGCACGCCAGGACTTCCGTGCCCAGGTCCCGGAGTGGTTCCCCCTGCCCGAGGACTTCACGGTGCTGGCCTCCGGTGTGGTCGAGATCCTGCTCGGACTCGCCGTGCTGCTGCTCGCGCGCCACCGGCGTGTGCTCGGCTGGGTCATCGCGGCGTTCTTCGTGGCCGTGTTCCCGGGCAACGTCGCGCAGTACGTCGAGGGCGTCGACGCGTTCGGCCTCGACACCGACCAGGGGCGACTCGTCCGCCTGTTCTTCCAACCGGTCCTCGTGCTGTGGGCCCTGGCCGCCGGCGGGATCTGGCCGCGAGAACGCGACTCGTCCCGTATGTAGATTGCACACGATCTAATCGTGTGCGATGCTGACGCCAGGCCGTCGACCCTGACGACCGCGATCTTCAGGAGGAACCACGATGGACGCGCTCTACACCGCTGAGGCCCTGGCGACCGGCGGAGGCCGCGACGGTGGACACATCGTCACCAGCGACGGCCGACTCGACCTGACCACCGCCGTCCCGAAGGACATGGGCGGCAACGGCGAGGGCACCAACCCCGAGCAGCTGTTCGCGTCCGGCTACGCCGCGTGCTTCCTGGGTGCGCTGCAGGCCGTCGCCCGCGGCGCGAAGGCAGACGTCAGCGACTCGAGCGTGGGCGCCAAGGTGAGCATCGGCTCGAACGGCGAGGGTGGCTACCAGCTCGCCGTCACCCTCGAGGTCGTCATCCCGAACCTCGAGCACGACCAGGCGCAGAGCCTCGCCGACCAGGCCCACCAGGTCTGCCCGTACTCCAACGCGACGCGCGGCAACATCGACGTGCAGGTCGTCGTCACCGACGACTGAGCGCGGCCGCCCCGGCCGCGGTGGAACGTGTTCCACCGCGGCTCGACGCGTCCGGGCGCGACGGCCAGGCTTGCTGCCATGGCCGGACTCTTCTCCACCCTCACGACGAACCTCCTGGTCGTCGTGGCGTTCGTCGTCGTCGTGCTCGTCGCCCTCAAGGTCGCGCAGAGCATCTTCGGCACGGGGACGCTGCGCGACGCCGCGACCGAGACCGCCGCGCGTGCGGTGTCGTACCCCACCGGGTCGAGCAACGTGCTGCGCCGCCGCTTCGTCAGGGCGCTGACGGGTCAGCACGTCGTGATGCCCAGCGGTGAGCGCCTGGCGTTCACCGAGCTCACGGTGCGTGTGGCACCGGAGGACCTGGAGCGCCTCGACCCGGACGGAGACCTGGACCGCCTCGGCGAGGACGGCGCACGTCTCTACGTCCAGCACGCCGAGCGTTCGGGCTGGTCGACGCCGGCTGAGGTCACGGTCACGGTCGAGGTCGATCCGGCCCTGCGCTCGGGCTGGATCCCGCCGGCGCGCGGTCGAGGCAGCGCCGCGCCGCGCCGTCCACTGGAGCCCACGGCGCCGACGCCCGCCGGTCAGGAGCCGGCCGCGGCCCAGGTGCCGGTGCTCGGCTGGGACGTCGTGGGCGAGCCCACCTCGACCCGTAACCTGCGCGCCGTCGCCGACACCCCCGCCCGACCCGCGATGCCCACGATCGACCTGATCCGGCCAGCCCTCGACGACGTCCCGACCATGAACGTCGTGCCCGACCTGAAGCTGCGCCGCGGGCACCAGGTCGCGATCGTCCCGCGTTCGAACACGACGATCATCGGGCGAACGCCGCAGAGTCCGATCAGCTTCGACGAGCCGCAGGTCTCGCACCGTCACGCTGCGATCCGTCTGCATCGGGGCTCGTGGGAGCTCATGGACCTCGGCAGCACCAACGGCACGACCGTCAACGGCCGAGAGGTGGCCGCCGACACCTGGGTCCCGCTCAGCGACGGCATGGTCGTCAGGCTCGCCGACGTCGAGCTGGGAGTCGTCACCGACTCGCGCGGAACGGTGCATCTTGAAGGGCTCACCGGGCGCCGGTGACAATGGGAGGGACGCGAGCGCGTCCCCTGTCCTGGCGGCAGGACGTGAGGAACCACCGGGAACAGGAGGGTGACGTGGCCGAGCCCGTGACCGAGCCGGTCCCCGTCGTGCCCCCGCCGCCCGGTGCTCCGTCCGCCGACGTGCCCACGTCGGGCGCCCAGCCGACCGTGCCGGCCGGTGCCGCGTGGGCCGTCGAGCCAGACGTCTCGCTCGTGGCACGGTTCGAGCTGCAGGGTCGAATCGGCGCCGGCAACCACGGCGTGGTCTTCCGCGCGCGCGACCACCAGCTGCAGCGCACGGTCGCGATCAAGCGGTTCTCGCACTTCCTGGCCGACGACCCGCGCGCGATGCACCGCATCCGTCGTGAGGTCGAGACGTTGGCGCGTGTCTCCCACCCCAACGTCGTGACCGTCCACGACCTGGTGCACATGCCCGACGGCGACGGCGAGGTGACGCCCCATCTCGTGATGGAGCTCGTCGAGGGCACGTCCTTGCGCGACCTCCTGGCACTGCACGGTCCGAGCCCGCGAGCCGTTCCGGTCGTCCAGGGGGTCCTCGACGGACTCGCTGCCTGCCATCGGGCCTCGATCCTGCACCTCGACATCAAGCCCGCCAACGTGCTCGTGACGACCGCGGGGGGCGTCAAGATCGTCGACTTCGGCATCTCGCGTGCCGCCTCCGACGCCACGGCCACGGTCGCCGGCACCCCGCACTACATGGCGCCCGAGCAGTACGAGGGTCGCGCCGACCAGCGCAGCGACGTCTACTCGGTCGGCTGCATGCTCTTCGAGTGCCTGACCGGGCGTGCACCCTTCGGCGGGACGATGGCGTCACAGCTCCTGGCCCACCGCCACGAGCCCCGCCCCGACCCGCGTCAGCTCTCGCCGTGGGTCGGACCCGGCCTCGCTGGCGTCGTCGTGCGGGCGATGCAGATCGATCCCGCCCACCGCTTCGCGACCGTCGAGGAGATGCTGGCTGCGTTGACCGCGGTGGGCCACGACGTCCTGCCGATGGACGCGGTGCCGGCGCCGGTCGCGCCGACGATCGAGCCCGTGTCCACGGGTCCTGTCCCGCCGGCGGCGATCGTCCCGATGCTGCCGCGCCCCGGCGCAGAGCAGCACGCGGCGGAGCAGCCCCCGACCGACGGTGGCTGGACGCCCGTGCGCCGCTCCGACCGCGTGCGCTGGCTCGCCACCGGGGGTGCCCTCAGCGCATTCCTGGTCGCCCTCCTGCCCGGCCTGGCGTGGGCGGTGTCGTGGACGGCCCCAGGCGACCATCGCCCATCGTCCATGGACGAGTCGAGTGGCTCCGCGTGGTGGATGATCGCCGTCGCGATCGCCTTGGTGCTGCTGGTCCTGCGATCTCGGGAGCTGCTGGGCTCATTGGCCGGTCCCGCGGTGGGGGAGCGGCGTCCTGCCGCCCGCGTGCCACGCGAGACCCGGCGTGGCATCGGTCTGGCCGTTCGATGTGCGGCCATCGGCTCGCTCCCGCTGCTGTTCCCCTGGTACGTGCTCGGCGTCCACGCCTTCGCGACCACCATCGGACTCGACTGGCCGGCCGACCCGTTCGAGTCCGGCTGGTCCATCGCCTGGCTGCTCATGCCTGCCGCGTCGTTCTTCCTGGCCCTGCGGTCGCTCATGGTCCTGCGAGCGCGTCTCGGTGCGGTGCTGTGGTCGACGCTCCACCTCGGTGCAGCCGGCACGGGATGCGTCCTGTTCGCGCTCTACCCGATGGCGCTCTGACTCAGGTGATGTCGGCGACCGTGGCCTCGAGCACCGCGATCAGCGCATCGGCGTCGACCCAGGCGCCCCAGCCGTGCTCTCCGGCGCCCATCGCGACCGTGCGACCGGTGATCGAGGTGTCCGCGACGACGGGCCAGGCGGTGGTCGAGCCGAGCGGCGTGATGGTGCCCCGTTCGTAGCCGGTGGCCCCGAGGGCCTGCTCGGCGTCGGGCAGCTG
Source organism: Aeromicrobium sp. (assembly GCA_023257515.1). Lineage (GTDB taxonomy): Bacteria > Actinomycetota > Actinomycetes > Propionibacteriales > Nocardioidaceae > Aeromicrobium. Next base: position 24,839 of record JALRCA010000164.1, on the reverse strand, counting down.
CAGCTTGTTGACGCCCAGGACGGCACGGAGCTTCTTCCACGCGATCTGCCGGTCGCCGGGGACCAGCGCGAACACGAACCCGCCGTCCGAGCGCTTCAGCACCAACGTCTTGACGATGTCGGCCGGCTCGATCCCGAGCCTCGCCGCCGACTCCTCGAGGGACGACGCCGGCGGCCGCTCGCGCACGTCGACCTCGAGTCCCAGCTCCGCGGCCGCGGCCACCACGCGTTCACGTCCCACGGTCCCATCCTGCGTCATGGACGGTGGCGTCCGCTTGGGAGACTGACCGCGATGAGTGAGGACTTCACGCCCGACGACATCGCGACCCTGCACCGCGTGATCGCGGCGCGCCGAGACATGCGGCACTTCAGCGGGGGCGAGGTGCCGCCCGAGACGCTGGCCCGTCTGCTGGAGGCTGCTCATCGCGCGCCGAGCGTCGGCCTGATGCAGCCGTGGCGGTTCGTGCGGGTCACCGACGAGGACCTGCGGCACCGGCTGCACGACCACGTGGAGCTGGAACGCCGTCGCACGGCCGAGGCGATGGGGGAGCGGGCCGAGGAGTTCATGAGGTTGAAGGTCCAGGGCATCCTCGACTGCGCGGTGGTCCTCGTCGCGGCCCTCGGCGACGACCGCGAACGGCACGTCTTCGGGCGACGCACCATGCCCCACATGGACCTGGCTTCGGTCTCGTGCGCCATCCAGAACCTGTGGCTCGCAGCGCGCGTGGAGGGCCTCGGCATGGGGTGGGTGTCGCTGTTCGACCCCGCGGTCGTCGCCGCCGAGCTCGGCATGCCGCCGGGCGCGGAGCCGGTCGGGATCCTGTGCCTCGGGCCGGTGCCGGAGTTCTACGAAGGGCCGATGCTCGAGCGGGAGCGCTGGACCACGCCACGCCCGCTCTCCGAGCTCGTGGCGGAGAACCACTGGCCCCGGTGAACGACCGCCGCGGAGTCGCGTACCCTCTGTTGAGAATGATTCTCAACTAGGAGGTCCCATGATCCTGCTCCATCGCACCCGTCTCAAGGCCGCGGTGCTCGTCTCAGCCCTTGCGGTGGGTGTCTCGGGGTGCGCGGGGGAGCCGGGGGACGACGACGCGAGCTCAGGACGGGAGCTGTCGGGACCGCGACTCGTGGTCACGACCGACAAGGGCGTCGTCGTGCTCGACCGCGACAGCCTCGACCCCGTCGCCACCCTGCCCGCCGAGGGCTTCGTCCGCGTCAACCCGGCCGGCGACGACCGCCACGTGTTCGTCTCGACCGACAAGGGGTTCCGTCTGCTCGACACGGGCGTGGACGTGCAGGCCCACGGCGACCACTCGCACTACCGCACCGCCGGCAAGCCGGCCTATGGGCGCACGTTCGCCGCACCCGAGCCCGGGCACGTCACGGTCCACGACGGCCGGACGATCCTGTTCAGCGACGGCGACGGCACGATTCAGGTGCTCGACTCCGCGAAGCCGACCAAGGTCATCGAGCGGACCAAGGTTCCCCGGGCGCACCACGGCGTCGCAGTGAACCTCGGCGGCGACCTGCTGCACACCGAGGGCACGGTCGACAAGCGCTCCAGCGTCGTGCTGCGTGACGCGGACGGTCGCGAGAAGGCGCGCACCGACGCGTGCCCCGGCGTCCACGGCGAGGCGACGGCTGCCGACGGGGTGGCTGTCGTGGGTTGCGAGGACGGTGCCGTCGTCGTCAGCAAGGGCACGATCAGCAAGATCGAGGCCCCGGACGCCTACGGCCGCATCGGCAACCAGGCCGGGCACTCCTCGTCGAGCGTCGTCCTCGGTGACTACAAGACCGACGCAGACGCCGAGCTGGAGCGCCCCGAGCGGATTGCCCTCATCGACACGACGACGAAGTCCCTGCGGCTCGTCGACCTGGGGACGAGCTACTCCTTCCGGTCCCTGGGCCGCGGAGCGGCGGGCGAGGCCCTCGTGCTCGGCACCGACGGCGCCTTGCACGTGCTCGACGTCAAGGACGGCAAGCGACTCGACACGATCGAGGTGACCGATGAGTGGCGTGAGCCGCTCGACTGGCAGAAGGCCCGTCCGACCCTGCACGTCGACGGCGACACGGCGTGGGTCACCGAGCCCGCGACCAGCACGCTGCACGAGGTCGACGTCCCGAGCGGGCGTGTCGTCCAGAGCGTCAAGCTGCCCGGGGTCCCGAACGAGATCGTCTCCGCCGGCTCCCACGGCTGACGAAGGCCCCTGAGCTTGTCGCAAGGAGGGTGGCCCTTCGACAGGCTCAGGGGCCGCGGGTGGGGCTAGTCGCGTGCGGGCGGGCGGTTCGCGAGGCGCGCGACGAGGAGGGCGGCGACGAGCGCTCCGGTGGTGCCGAGGATCTCGTCGGCCAGGGTGTCCTCGTAGGCGCCATCGAGCTCGACGCCTCGGCGGATGAAGGTCCACCACTCGCCGATCTCCCACAGGATCGCCAGGGTCGCGCCGATCCCGGTGATCGCGAGCACGAGCAGCCATCGAGGGCGCACGTCGAGTCGCGCCACCAGCAGACCCAGACCTCCGCACAGGACGCCCCAGTTGACGAGGTGGTTGAGGTTGTCCCAGTGCTTGACCGTGTCGTAGAGGTCGAACGTGTTGCCGGTGACGTCGATCAGGAACGGCGCCATGATCAACGTGAACGCTGCCCACGGGACGTCGTCGACCGGGCCGCGGCGCGCGCTCGCCCACCACCAGGCGACGGGCACCACCAGCATCAGCACCGGGTAGGCGACCAGGCGGTAGCCGAATCCCTTCCCCTCGAACTGCTGCAGCCCGCCGAACGTGCCGATCACGAGCTGGACGACGGTCAGGGCGAGGACGAGCACGGTCAGCACCGCGGGACGACGGATCACGTCGAGAACCCTAGGGCAGGCCGACCGATCAGCGGCGCAGGCGGACGAGCTCGGCCAGCTCGCGGTCGCTGAGCTCGGTCAACGCGCTCTCGCCGGCGTTGATGACCGCATCCGCGAGGGCCCGCTTGGTGGTGATGAGCTCCGCGACGGACTCCTCGATCGTGCCTTCGCTGATGAGGCGGTGCACGTGGACGACGCTCGTCTGACCGATGCGGTGCGCACGGTCCGTGGCCTGGTCCTCCACGGCTGGGTTCCACCACCGGTCGTAGTGGATGACGTGGTCGGCCCGGGTGAGGTTGAGACCGGTCCCGGCGGCCTTCAGGGACAGCAGGAAGACCGGCACCTCGCCGGACTGGAACCTGCGGACCATCGCCTCGCGCGTCCGGACAGGAGTCCCGCCATGGAGGAACTGGGTGCGGATCGAGCGCTGGCCGAGGTGGCGCTCGAGCAGGTGCCCCATCTGCGCGTACTGCGTGAAGACGAGGGCCGCGCCGTCCTCGCTGAGAATCTCGTCGAGCAGCTCGTCGAGCATCGCGAGCTTGCCGGAGCGACCCGGAAGCTCGGCGTTCGGCTGCCGGAGGAACTGGGCGGGGTGGTTGCAGATCTGCTTGAGCTGGGTCAGGAGCTTGACCACCAGGCCGCGTCGCTGGATGCCCTGGGCAGCCTCGATCTGTGCCATCGTCTCGCGCACGACGGCCTGGTACAGCCCGACCTGCTCGCGTGTGAGCGAGGCTCGGTAGTCGGTCTCGATCTTCGGCGGCAGCTCGGGAGCGATGCCGGGATCACTCTTGCGGCGTCGCAGGACGAAGGGCCGGATGAGACGTGAGAGGTCGTCGGCGCGATCGCTGTCGCCGTAGCGCTCGATCGGCCGGGACCACTGGCCGCGGAACTGGTCGTACGTACCGAGCAGCCCGGGTGTGGTCCAGTCCAGGATGGCCCACAGCTCGGCGAGATTGTTCTCGACGGGTGTTCCGGTGAGCGCCACGGTGGTGCCGGCTGAGATGGTGCGCAGTGCCCGTGAGGCCGCGGCCCGGACGTTCTTGACGTTCTGCGCCTCGTCCGCGACGAGCAGGCCCCAGCCGACCTGGGCGAGGTCGTCGGCGTCGCGCCGCATCGTGGCGTACGTGGTGACGACGAACCCGCCGTCGAGGTCCTCGAGCGAACGACCGACGCCGTGGTGGCGCCTGACCGGGACGTCTGGGGCAAAGCGTTCGATCTCGCGGACCCAGTTGCCCACGACCGACGCAGGGCACACGACCAGGGTCGGACGCGTCTCGCCCTGCTCGGCGCGGTGCAGGTGCAACGAGATCAGCATGACAGTCTTGCCCAGGCCCATGTCGTCGGCCAGGCAGCCGCCGAGGCCGAGGTCGGTCAGCTGTGCCATCCACCGCAGACCGTCGAGCTGGTAGTCGCGCAACGTCCCGGCGAGTCCCCGGGGCTGCGCAACGGCGGGGAGGTCCTTCGGCCGCTGCGCCAGTCGACGACGCACGTCGTCGAGCCAGCCGACGGTGTCGACGTCGGTGCCGACACCGTCGAGCTCGAGACGTCCGCTCGCAGCGGCCTGCAGCGCCTGCGCCGGACTGATGTCGCGACTGCGTTGCCACAGGACACGCTGGAGTCGCGTGGGGTCGACGAACACCCACTGGTCGCGCAGACGCAGCAGACCGTGCTGGGCGCGCGCGAGCTGGTCGACCTCGGCCTCCGTCAGCGTGTCGCCGCCCAGCGCGACCTGCCAGTCGAAGCGAAAGATCTGGTCGCTCGAGAACGCGCGGCGCTGCGAGCCGGATCCGCCGTCGACACGACGCACCACCGCGCGGGTCTCGACGTCCCGCACGAGTGACTCGGGCCAGACGACCTCGATGCGATGAGCGGCGAGCGTCGCGACGGTGTGGGGCGAGCCGAGCGAACGCAGCTCGTCCTCGTCGAGCGTGACGCGTCCGAGGTCGGGCTCGTCGAGGACCCGGGCGGCCGGCGGCCACGAGGTGGTGGCGGCCACCATGAGGTTGCGGATGCCCTGCTTCGCCCCGGCACCGAAGTGGTGGCCGTCGCGGGCCCACACGTCGGCCGCGTCGGCGGCCGCCCAACCGGAGTCGATCGGCTTCACGCGCAGGACCGCCGTCGCGGCGACCTCCGGCGTGGGGCTCTCCGCGAAGCTGATGACGAACGATCCGCTGAACGTCCGCGGCTTGATGCGCTCCGGACGCTGGACCACCGGCGGGAGATCGTCGCGGCGGTCCTGCGGTGTCGTGGCCACCGCGGGCGCCTCGACGGCGAGCGCGGCGAGGAATCCTCGGACCTTGGCCTGCGCCGTGGCGGGATCGACGTCGACCGCGCGGGCTGCGTCCTGCAGCTGGCTGCGCTCGGACGTGTCGAGCTCGGTCAGGTGCCCTCGCGCCATGAGCCGCAGGGCGAGGATCGCCGGGGTCGCCCAGGCGCGGACCGTCGGGTCGGCGTTCATCGTGCGGATGCCCTGGCTGAGCGGACCGATCGCCTCGGTGGCGGTCGCGCGTTCCTCGCCGTTCGGTGTGGTGAAGACGAAGCGGGAGTCGTCGGGCGTGTCGCCGACCTCGAAGTCGACCGGGTGCCTCAGCAGCACACGCAGATCGACAGAGGTGGGCATCCCTCGATTATCTCCCGCAGGTCGGCCGATCCGAAAGTCGACACGATGTGGTGAATCTCGCTACCGATCGATGAGCGCCGGTGCTCGCTGGTCGACCCGCAGCCCGACGGAGGGTCCGGTCGCGGTGAGGGTGTCGCCCAGGCCGGTCCACGCGCCGCCGTCGACGCGATAGCGCACCGTGTAGGTGGTGTCGACGCGCGCGAGGAGTCGAGGGGAGGACTTGCGGTAACGGTGCGTGACGGTCTTCGCGGGGTACGGCTTGCCCGGGCTGCGGGTCGTCCGCGCGGTGCCGTCGCCGTGGTGCCACGTGTAGCGGACAGGGGTGGCGCGGACCTCGACCTCGTGCCCGAGCAGATCGATCGTGCGGCGCAAGGTCGTGGGCCGCGTGTGCAGGATCGTCGGGACGTTGACGAGGGTGCGGCCACCCGGCTGGATGGCGAGACGTAGTCGCGGCATCGGGACCTCGCGCACGGCTCGCGCGACGCGGCCGGGAGTGAGGGCCGGCCGCGCGGGGGCGGGTGCGTCGGTGACAAGCAGCGCGCAATCGGGACGGGGACCGTCGAAGTTGCATTCCACCACCTGCGAACCGTGGGTCGCCTGTTTGCTTGATTGGGAACCTCGGTTCGAATCACCGCGCCATTGCTTTTCCGTCCGCAAGTTCAACTTCGGGTCGAGTGCGTCGGGGGTAATGTCGACATCGGCGATCGCTGGCGACACTCCCAGAACTGCTACCACGAGCGTGAATGCGGCACTCTTTCCAAGCTGACTCATCAGGATTCGATCCGATATAGGTCTATGACGCGTGGGGAGTCTCCGGGTCGGAGTCGAAAGCCGATCCTTTCGACCTTCGCTCCAGTACTGGACCGGGTCCTAATCGTCGCGGATGCCTCGAACACGGCGCCGTTCCTCGTTACCAGCGTGCGCCGCAGGTCCCATAGGTCGCGTGTCGCAAGGTCGCCTTGCGAGGCGACCTCTTCGAGCGACTCCAGATAGGGTCTACATGCGTTGCAGTCTTCTGACACACGCTCGATGGGTCTGATGTCGCCGGTGCGCGCAGCGTAGTTGAACGTCTTGACCCAGTAGCCCACGAATGCGGCGGCGCCTTCGGGGGTGTTCCGGCGGGCCTGGTCCGGGAGGGTCGGCTCCGTGACCGTGGGGTCAGGCGCTGCGGTGGTCGTCCCGGTCGGCTCCGGGCTGGGTGTCGGCTCGATCGGCTCCGGGCCGCGGCAGGCCGCGAGAGTGAGCAGTGCGCAGATCGTGACGACAGTGCGACGCATGGGACCCCCGTTCCGTTGCGCAGCAAGGTAGCCGCATCGAGCACGTCCGTCACCCGTCGCGGTACCAACCTGTGGACATCCCGGTCGCGCATCCGATGGTGGGGACGCAATCTGAGGGATCGCGGCCGCGCGGACGGCCACAACCCCTCAGATTGCGTCCCCCGCGGGGGTGGGGGGACGTGACAGAGTGAGGCGGTGCGGATCCGGGTCATCAGCGTCGTCACCGCGGGCGTGCTCGGCTTGACTGCTGCCTGCAGCGCCGAGCGCGAGGGGGACGGCGAGCCCGAGCCGTTCCCGGCGACGTTGGCGACCGTCTCCCCGTCGCCCTCGGCCCAGCCGGCCGAGCTGGTCCCGGGCCGCACGTGGCCCAGCCGGCCCGCCGGCAACTTCCGAGCTCTCGATGACCTCGCCACCGCGACCGCGTCGACCTGCACCGTCGTGGTGCACCGAGGACGCGTGATCCACACCGGCGGCGCCGGGCTCGACGGCAGTCGGCAGGTCTACTCGATCACCAAGTCGGTCGTGGGGCTGCTGGTGGCGATCGCCGCGGGCGAGCGCCGGCTGGGACTCGACGACCGCGTGTCCCGCTGGGTCACCGAGTGGCGCGGCACTGCCTCCGAGGACGTCACCGTCCGTCAAGTCATGGCCAACACGTCCGGTCGTCGCTGGACGTATGCGCTCGACTACGGGCAGATGATCCGCTCCGCACCCGACAAGACCCGCTTCGCGACCGGCCTGGACCAGCAGCACGAGCCCGGCACCCACTGGGAGTACAACAACTCGGCGATCCAGGTGCTCGAGCGCGTCCTGCGGCAGGCCACCGGGCAGGACGTCGTGGCGTACGCGCGGGCCCGGCTCTTCGAGCCGCTGGGCATGACCAGCACCGCGTGGGCGCGCGACCACGCCGGGCATCCGACCACGTACTCGGGCATCACCTCGACCTGCGGCGACGTGGCGCGCCTCGGCCTGCTCGTCGCGCGCGACGGACGCTGGGGTCGAACCCAGGTGGTGCCTCGCCGACTGCTCAGCCAGCTCGTCGGAGCGTCGTCCCAGCAGCGCAACGCCGCCTACGGCCTGCTGTGGTGGGTCAACCGCCCGGGACGAGTCGTCGAGGTCCAGCGCGCGGCCGGATTCGCGACCGACCGCCCGCCCTACTCGGGGCGGCTCGCGCCGCGGGCGCCGACGGACACCGCCTGGGCGCTCGGCTACGGCAATCAGTTCCTGACGGTCGTGCCGTCCCGCGACCTCGTCGCGGTGCGGCTCGGCCCGCGCCCCGCGGGACCCGATCAGCTGACCTTCGCGTCGTTCACCGATGCGGTGCTGGCGGGATCCGGCGGGGCACGGCGCCGCTAGGCAGTCAGTCGACCTGGAGCTCGCCCATGGGGTTCCAGCCGTCCTGGTCGACGACCTGGCTGACGATGCGCGGCGTCTCGACGAGCGCAGGACGCATAGCCTCCACGCCCGCCGCGAAGTGGTCGCTCGAGACGTGCGCCTCGGCGGCGCCGTCGTCGAAGGCCTCGACGAGCACGAACTCCGTGGGGTCGTCGATGCTGCGGGACCACTCGAACCATCGGTTGCCCGGCTCTGCGCGCGTCGCCTCGGTGAACGGCTTCACGAGGTCGAGCCAGCGATCGGTCCACTCCGGCTTCGTGCGGAACTTCACCACGATGAAGATCACGCAGGCGCCTCGTCCTGGCCGGCGGCCTGCTGCTGCTCGGCGATCTGGCGGTGGACGTCGTCCATGTCGAGGTCGCGGACCGCCTGGATGATCTGGTCGAGCGCGGGAGCGGGGAGCGCGCCGGGCTCGTTGTAGACGAGCACGCCGTCGCGGAACGCCATGAGGGTCGGGATCGACGAGATCTGTGCCGCGGCGGCCAGCTGCTGCTGGTCCTCGGTATCGATCTTGGCGAAGGTGATGTCCGCGTTCTCCTCGCTCGCGGACTCGAACACCGGCGCGAACTGGCGGCACGGGCCACACCAGGACGCCCACCAGTCCACGAGGGTGATGCCCTCGGCGGTGACGGTCTTCTCGAAGTCTTCTGCGGTCAGGGTGACCGTGCTCATGATGACCTTTCGTCGACTGCTGTTCTGTGGGTCAACCAGGCGCGGGCGTCCCGCATTCCTGTCGACCGGTCGCGTCCGCAACTGGGACGTATTGACCAGTCGTGCGATTCGCGGGACATCACGTGACGTGGGTCGCAGAATCGGACCTGCCCGGTGTGGAGGGAGACCCACCGCCGAACCCGTTCGGTGGGGCGGGCCGCGGAGCCCCCTGGAGACCTGTTCTCCAGGGGGCTCGCGACGTCAAAGGGGTCGGCGAGGCGCGGCGTCAGGGTGTGCCGGGCATCATCGATGCATGACGGACGCCGGACGACGACAGTTCCTCGCCACGGCCGGCGGGCTCGGCCTTCTCGCGCTCGCCGGGTGCTCGGGCGACGACGAACCCGCTCCCTCGTCGGGCGCGTCGCCGAGCGGCAGCTCCCCGGCGCCCTCGGCGACGCCGTCGATCGACCCGGCCGTCGCCGACACGGTCGTCGACGGGTTGAACGTGCCGTGGGGGATCGTGTTCCTGCCCGGCGGCGACGCCCTGGTGTCCCAGCGCGACGAGGGAACGATCGTGCGTGTCCCTCGCAACGGTGAGCCCCGCACGCTCGGGCAGGTGGCGGGTGCGCGCGGAGGCGCCGGCGGCGAGGCCGGTCTGCTGGGTCTGGCGCTCGACCCCGACGAGCCGACGCGTCTGTTCGCCTACGTCACCACGGCGAGCGACAACCGCGTCGTGAGCATCGACCTGCGGGGCGGCAGGCTCTCCGAGCCCACGCCGGTCCTCACGGGCATCCCGCTAGGAGGACGGCACCACGGAGGTCGCCTGGTGTTCGGGGCCGACAAGGCGCTCTACGTCGCGACCGGCGAGGCGGGCGACACCGAGCTGGCGCAGGACCGTGACTCCCTCGGCGGCAAGGTGCTGCGCATCGACCGCCGTGGTCGCGCCGCATCCGGCAACCCCTTCGGCAACCGGGTCTGGTCGTACGGCCATCGCAACATCGAGGGCCTCGCGTTCGACGACGCGGGCCGGCTCTGGGCCACCGAGTTCGGCGAGAAGAAGGCCGACGAGCTCAATCTGATCCGTCGGGGCCGCAACTACGGCTGGCCGCAGGCCGAGGGTGACGAGGGCGGTGACGGACTCGTCCGTCCGGTCGTGACGTGGGGGACCGACGACTGTTCGCCCGGCGGGCTCGCGATCACGCGGTCGACGGCCTTCGTGCCCGCGCTCCAGGGCGAGTGCCTGTGGGTCGTGCCGCTCGACGGACGCACGGCGGGCATGCCGCGGGCTGTCGCCCGAGGCAAGCACGGTCGGCTGCGGACCGCCGTCGTCACGCCGGACGGCGACCTGTGGGTCACGACCAGCAACACCGACGGTCGCGGCGAGCCGAGATCCGGTGACGACCGCATCCTCCGTGTCACGCTCTGACCGACCGCGAAGACTACCGGCGCGTAGGGGTGTTCTCCGGACAGACGTGAGGCTAGCCTCATGTTCATGGATGAGATGAGCTTCGACTACGACGCCGACCACGTGGCGGCTGCGTCGAGCCGGTTCCCGGCTCACCGACTGCCCTCCACCACCGGCCGACCGGACACCGACCTGACCTACATGACCACGGCCCGCAACGCCGAGTTCGGCCGTCACGTCTGGGACGAGAGCGGCCACTGAGCCGGTTGGTCCCCACGCACCGGAGAAGCCACCGACCTACGCGGTTCGGTGGCTTCTCTCTGTCACGAGGGAACGACGAGGGCCCGGGACCAGCTGGTCCCGGGCCCTCGTGACGTGAATCAGAGCGGACGGATGTTCGCCGCCTGCAGGCCCTTCTGGCCCTGCTCGACGTCGAACTCGACCTTCTGCGCCTCGTTCAGCGAACGGTAGCCGCTGCTCTGGATCGCGCTGAAGTGCGCGAAGACGTCCTCGCTGCCGTCGTCGGGGGCGATGAAGCCGTATCCCTTGTCGGCGTTGAACCACTTGACGGTTCCGGTGGCCATGTCTTTCTCCTACGTGCCTTGATGTGTTTCTTGCGTTGCCCAGTGGCCTGGGAACGGTCGGTGCATCGTTCAACTCGCAAGGAACAAACCAGCCCGCAATGGGGGACCCGAGAAATTCGTACGGCCAAACTCACAGCAACAGGACCAGCCTAGGGCACGGGCCGTGCTCGGTCGAACCCCGCCGCGCGGCGTGTCCCGATCCGTGGACGCCGCGTGGCTCAGGCCTTGCGTCCCATGAGCTGCACGACCCACCACTTGTCGCCTGAGTAGACCGCCCCGGAGGCGTGCAGTCGTACGGCCTGGTTCAGCAGGTTGGCGCGGTGTCCCGGGGAGTTCTGCCAGGCGATCACCGTGCGCGTGCCGCTCGAGTAGCCCTCGGCCAGGTTCTCGGTCAGCACGTTCAGGTTGCAGTCGCGCATGACCTTCCTCATCCCGGCCGCGTCACGGTGCACGAGGCGACGCTCGCGCGCCAGCTTGCGCGCCCAGGACTCGGCCCACCGGTCGAGGCAGGAGCTGGGTGAGACCTTGGCTCGATCCGTCGAGACGCGGAACTTGTTGGTCTGCGTCTTGACCTGGACCTCGTAGGTCTGCGAGGAGATGCGGGCCGAAGCCGGGCTCAGTGTCGAGAGTGTGAGCGCGATGGCGGCCAGCGTCACGGTGACGATACGCATGATGAAGGTGTCCCTCCCAAGACAGGGTTCTTGTCCCAAGGGTGCCCCGGACCAAAGACCTTAAACCACCCCTCGAGATGACTAGTTCTTTATGACTAGTTCCGATGGAAGTCAAGACTGTCCTTTGCTGCAACCACCGTCCTAGATTGACCGGAGCCTCGCGCCCACCATGGCGCGGGCCGCAGGCCGGGCGATCGTCCGGCCGACATCGAGTAAGGGGATCACGTGAAGCGTGTGACGACGGGCCTCATCGGCCTGGCACTCACCGCGTCGCTCGGCCTGGCGTTCGCGACGCCCGGCACCGCGGCGCAGACATCGCCGACGAACGGCGCGGACAGGACGGTGCGCGAGCACGAGCTCGCCAACCCGCTCGAGAGCAAGCGGCGAGAGCTCCGTGAGCAGGCGGTCACCAGCGTGCTGAACGGCACGAGCTCACCGACGACCAGGAACGGCAGCAGCGTCGTCAAGGTCGGACGCGGCGCGAGCCCGCAGGACGCGGCGCTCCAGCGCAGCAAGAAGGCGACGACGAAGCAGAAGAGGGCTGCGGCGACCGGCAAGCAGCGCGACCAGTACGTCGACCTGAAGAACGAGCGCAAGGACAAGATCTTCGTGATCCTGGCCGAGTTCGGCAACGAGCGGCACCCGGACTTCCCGGACGAGGACACTGACCCGGACACGCCCGGACCCACGACGTTCGAGGGTCCGCTGCGCAACAAGATCCCCGAGCCCGATCGCACGAAGGACAACTCGACGATCTGGCAGAAGGACTACGACCGCAAGCACTACGAGGACCTGTACTTCGGCACGGGCAAGGGCGTCGAGTCGGTCAAGACCTACTACGAGAAGCAGTCGTCGGGTCGCTACTCCGTCGACGGCTACGTCTCAGACTGGGTCAAGGTCAAGTACAACGAGGCGCGTTACGGCCGCGAGGACGCCACGACCTGGAACCTGATCCAGGACGCCGTCGCCCAGTGGGTCAAGAACCAGAAGGCCGCGGGCAAGTCCGATGCCGAGATCAAGAAGGCCATCGCCGAGTACGACCAGTACGACCGTTACGACTACGACGGCGACGGGGACTTCAACGAGCCCGACGGCTACATCGACCACTTCCAGATCGTGCACGCGGGCGGCGACGAGGCCGACGGTGATCCGCAGCAGGGCGAGGACGCCATCTGGTCGCACCGGTGGTTCGCCTTCCTGACCGATGCCGGCCTCACGGGCCCGTCGACCAACAAGCTCGGTGGCACCCAGGTCGGCAAGACCGGCGTCTGGATCGGCGACTACACGGTCCAGCCCGAGAACGGCGGACTGTCGGTGTTCGTGCACGAGTACGGGCACGACCTCGGTCTGCCCGACGCGTACGACACCTCCGGCGCCGGCGACAACAGCAACGAGTACTGGACGCTCATGGCCCAGAGTCGGCTCAACGGCAAGGGCAAGGGCGAGGCGCTCGGCACGCGGCCGGGTGACCTGGGCGCGTGGGAGAAGCTCCAGCTGGGCTGGCTCGACTACGAGGTCCTGTCGACCAAGCAGAAGAAGACCCTCGAGCTGGGGCCACAGGAGTACAACACCGCCAAGCCGCAGGGAGCGGTCGTCGTCCTGCCAAAGAAGAAGGTCAAGACCGACTACGGTGCGCCGGCGTCCGGGACGCACCAGTTCTTCTCCGGATCGGGTGACGACCTCGCCAACGCCCAGACGACCGAGGTCGACCTGACCGCCAAGACGTCGGCGGAGCTGACCGCCAAGGTCCGGTACGAGATCGAGGCGGGCTACGACTACGCCTACGTCCAGGCCTCGACGAACGGCACCGACTGGACCGCGCTCGACGGCACGATCGGCGGCAAGCCCATCGGTGACGACACGTCCGGTCGTCCGGGCATCTCAGGTGACCAGGCGCAGTGGGCCGACCTCGAGGTGCCGCTGACCGACTACGTCGGCAAGAAGGTCAAGCTCCGGTTCTTCTACAAGACCGACGGCGGCCTGGCCAAGAAGGGGTTGTTCGCCGACGACGTCGCGATCACGGCCGACGGTGCCGACGTGCTCTCCGACGACGCCGAGGACGGCGGAGAGGCCTGGGAGTTCGACGGCTTCTCGATCGTCGGCGACAGCGCCACGAAGGAGTACGACAACTACTACGTCATGGGTCACCGTTCGTACGTCTCGTACGACAAGTACCTCAGGACCGGTCCGTACAACTTCGGGTTCACCAACACCAAGCCCGACTGGGTGGAGCACTACTCCTACGGCAAGGGCCTGCTGATCTCGTACTGGGACACCTCGGTGGCGGACAACAACACGACCGACCACCCGGGTCAGGGACGCAACCTGCCGATCGACGCCCACCCGGAGCCGATCATCAACCTGGCGACGGGAGCGCCGTGGCGCGCTCGGATCCAGGTGTGGGATGCGCCGTTCTCGACGCAGAAGTCGCCGTCGATGACGCTCCACACGAACGGCAAGCCCAGTTACGTGCGGGCGCAGACGCCGCAGCCGGTGTTCGACGACACCAAGAAGTTCTGGTACGAGGAGCTGCCGAACCACGGCGTCAAGCTCCCAGCCGCCGGTGTCAAGGTGCGGGTGCTCAGCGAGAAGGGCGCGTCGCTCAAGGTTCGGTTCAATTGATCGGTTGAGCCGTCACGGACGGCGGGGGCGGTGCGTCAGGGGGGCGTGCCGTCCCCGCCCCCGTCCGCACGAAGGACCCTGAGCTGCCACGCGGACCCTGAGCTTGTCGAAGGGTCGACCCTTCGACAAGCTCAGGCTCCGGGGTGTGCTTCGCTCAGGGTCCGGGGTGGGGCGACTCAGCGGCGGGCGTTCTCGAGCTCGTCGATCGCACCGGGCGCACCGCCGAACTCGTCGGCGATCTCGCCCTCGACGACATCGGCGTCCTCGACCCGGTGACCATCCTCGTCGAGGCCACGGTCAGCGGCGGCGAGCGTCCGGTGCGCGGTCGACAGCACGACGGCGGCGAGCACGACCGTCACCGCGGCGATCGCGAACGGCACGTGCAGGTTGGTCCTGGCCACGAGCTGGCCCGCGGCGAACGGTGCGAGGCCGCCGCCGATGAACCGCACGAACCCGTACGCGGCCGAGGCCACCGGGCGCTCGACGGGCGAGACGAGCATGACGGCCTGCGTCATGAGCGTGTTGTTGACGCCGATGAAGATGCCGGCCGTGATCACGCACGACACCAGGAGCGTCTTGTGCGTCGGGTCGAGGGCGATCAGGGCGAGGTCGAGACCGAAGAGCGTGAAGGCCACGTACAGCGACACTGCGGTGCCGAAGCGACGCTGCAGCCACGGTGCGCCGACGACCGAGAAGAACGCGACCAGCAGACCCCAGGCGAAGAACACCCAGCCCAGCTGCGTGATCGACAGCTTCATGGGGAACGGTGCGTAGCCCAGCATCGTGAAGAAGCTCCAGTTGTAAAGCAGGGCGGCGAGGCTCATCGTCGCGAGGCCCCGGTGCCGCAGGGCCTTGATCGGTGCCGAGAGCGCGGTGCGGTGATCGGGCTTCGGGGTGCTCGGCAGCAGGAACAGCGTGGCGACCAGGGCGATCGCCATGAGCGCGGCGACGCCGAAGAACGGACCGCGCCAACTGATGTTGCCGAGGGTCCCGCCGACCAGAGGTCCGGCGGCGATGCCGAGCCCCAGCGCTGCCTCGTAGAGGATGATCGCTCCGGCGAAGCCGCCGCGGGCGCTCGCGACGATCGCGGCGAGCGACGTGGCGATGAAGAGCGCGTTGCCGAGGCCCCAGCCCGCGCGGAACGCGACGATCCCGCTGATCGAGCCGCTCGCGCCGGCGAGGGCGGCGAAGACGACGATGATCGCGAGGCCGACCAGCAGCGTCCTCTTGGCGCCGAGGCGGCTCGAGACCCAGTTCGTGGCGAGCATCGCGACGGCCGTGACGACGAGGTAGCTGGTGAAGAGTAGGGTCGCCTGGCTCTCGGTGGCGCCGAGATCCTCCTTGAGCGCCGGCAGGATGGGGTCGACGAGCCCGATGCCCATGAACGAGATGACGCACGCGAACGCCACGGCGTACACGGCCTTGGGCTGGCTGAACATGGAGACCTTGGCGGTCTGGTCGGGGTCGTTGTGGTCAGGCGAGTGCATGATCCTCCGAGATCCGGGACAGGGACTCGATCGCCGGCAGGGCGTCGAGCAGGGTGGACAGCTGCTCGGGCGGCAGCTGCTGGAGCAGGGCGACGAGTGAGGTGTCGATGGCGGCCCGCCGCTCGGCGAGCGCGGTCCGTCCGGCCTCGGTCAGTGCGATCCGGCTGGCGCGACCGTCCTCGGGGTCCGGCTCGCGGACGACCAAGTCGGCCTGCTCGAGACGCTGGACGAGGCCGGTCATGGCCGGCTGCGAGGCCGACTCCTGGACCGCCAGGTCGGTGATGCGGCTCGGGCCGTGGTCCGCCAGGCGTCCCAGGGTGCCGGCGGCCGTGCGGCTGAGGCCGGCACGGGGACCCACCCGGACGAGGCGCACGGTCAGGTCGCGCAGCGCGACGGCCGCGGACTCGACATCAGGTTGCTTCACGCAACCAAAAGTATCACGAGGTTATGTATCTCGACGACTCGTTGCGGTGTGACGCGTCCTACCTGCGTGTCAGAGTGCGTAGTCGACGACGAGCGGCGCGTGGTCGGACCAGCGCTCGGCCCAGCTCGGGGCACGGTCGACGCGCGCCGACTGCGCGGTCGCGGCAAGCTCCGGAGTCGCGAGCTGGTAGTCGATTCGCCATCCCGTGTCGTTGTCGAACGCCTGGCCGCGCATGGACCACCACGTGTAGGGCCCGTCGACGTCACCGGCGAGCGAGCGAGCGACGTCGACGTAGCCGACGTCATCAATCAGCCGCGTGAGGTAGGCGCGCTCCTCGGGCAGGAACCCGGCCTTCTTGAGGTTGCCCTTCCAGTTGCGGATGTCGCGCTCGGTGTGTCCGACGTTCAGGTCGCCGGTGAGCACGACGTGGTCGGACTCTTGGCGCAGGGTGGCGAGGCGTTCGACGAGACAGGTCAGGAACCGGTACTTCTCGTCCTGCTTGGGGGTACCGGCCTCGCCGCTGTGGACGTAGGCGGAGACCGCGGTCAGGACGCTCCCATCCTCGAGGACCACGTCGGACTCGATCCAGCGCCCGGAGTCGTCGAAGAACGGATCGCCGATGCCGAGGCGTGACGCCTTGGGCTGAGTGCGGCTCAGCACGGCCACGCCGGCGCGTCCCTTGGCTGCGGCCTCGGTGTGGACCACGTGATAGCCGTGGTGCGCCAGGATCTCGTGGACGATCTCGTCGGGTGCACGCACCTCCTGCAGGGTGACGACGTCGCAGTGGGCTTGACCGAGCCACTCGTCCATTCCCTTGCGCATCGCGGCGCGGATGCCGTTGACGTTGACGGTCGCGAGTCGCAGCATGTGGCCAGCCTAGGAGCCGCCGCCGACAGCGCTGCCGGGGGTGTCCTGGGACTCTCGGGGATCAGTCCGCCGTGCCGAGCTGCACGACCTCGAGCGCCGACCGGGTGTGCTCGACGAGGGTCCCGAGCAGCTCGGGAACGGTCTTCGCGCGCAGCAGGTCGACCTGGTCGAGGGGCCCCAGGAGAGCGATCCCGCAGAGCTGCCAGCACCGGGTCACGGGGTCGTCGTCGAGCTCGACCGTCGCGGACCAGCGCGGCTCGACGAACTCCGCGGCCTGAGCGAGCACCGACCGCACGACGTCCTCGGCCCGGTCGAGCAGCTCGCGGTGGTCCTCGGACCACTCCAGCTCGTCGAGCACCGTGACCTCGGCCTGCGGGTACGGGGCGTCCTCGCCCCAGCGGTCGACCCTCAGGCGGTCGGTCCCGATGGCGACGAGCGCGACACCGCCGGCGCCGGCCTCGACCTGCTGCACCTGGGCGAGGCACCCGACGTCGAAGCGGGCGTCGCCCCCGCCGACCTCATGACCGCGCTCGATCAGGACGACGCCGAAGTCGGCCGGCTCGCGCTGCAGGACGTCGTCGAGCATGGCGAGGTAGCGCGGCTCGAACAGGCGCAGCGGCAGCGGCATCCCCGGCACGAGCACCGAGCCGAGCGGGAACATCGGGGTCATGACGCCAGCCTAGGAGGACCCGCTGCTCCCGGCTCGTCCGTCGCTGGGTCCCCGAGCTTCTCGGCGGGGCTCGTCAGGCTCAGCCGCCATTGGGGGCCGATCTCAGAGGTTCTTCGTGGCGGTGTCGATGATCCACGCTAGCTCCCAGGCCCGCTCCTTCCACGCGGCATAGCGTCCGCTGACGCCGCCGTGACCGGCGTGCATCTCGGTCTTGAGCAGCACGGGGGCGTCTCCCGTCGCGGTGGCGCGCAGACGGGCGACCCACTTGGCGGGCTCGACGTAGAGGACCCGGGTGTCGTGCAGGCTGGTGACCGCCAGGATCGCCGGATAGTCCTGCGCCGTGACGTTCTCGTAGGGCGAGTACGTCTTCATGTAGGCGTAGACGTCGGGATCGTGCAGCGGGTCACCCCACTCGTCCCACTCGATGACCGTGAGCGGCAGGCTCGGGTCCAGGATCGAGGTGAGTGCGTCGACGAACGGCACCGACGCGAGCACCCCGGTGAAGGCGTCGGGTGCCAGGTTCGCCACGGCGCCCATGAGGAGGCCGCCGGCCGACCCTCCCTCGGCGACCAGTCGGTCGGCACTCGTCCAGCCCTCGTCGACGAGGTGGCGCGCGGCGGCGACGAAGTCGGTGAACGTGTTCTTCTTGTGCAGCAGCTTGCCGTCCTCGTACCAGTGGCGTCCGAGCTCACCGCCGCCGCGCACGTGCGCGATCGCGAACACGAATCCGCGGTCCAGCAGCGAGAGGCGCGGGATCGACATGCCGGCGTCGAGGCTGATCTCGTAGGAGCCGTAGCCGTAGATCAGCGCGGGGGCCGTGCCGTCGCGGGGGGTGCCCTTGCGGACCACGACCGAGACCGGCACCCGGGTGCCGTCGTCGGCCGTCGCCCAGGTGCGGTGCTGCTCGTAGTCGGCGGGGTCGTAGTCGCCCAGGACGGGGGCCTGCTTGCGCAGGATCAGCTCGCCGGTCTCGACGACGTAGTCGAAGACGGACGACGGGGTGACGTAGGAGCCGAACCCGACGCGAACGAGTGGCTGGTCCCACTCGGCGTTGCCACCGACGCCGCTCGCGAAGAGCTCCTCGCCGAAGTCGATCTCGACCGGCTCGCCGAGGGCGGACAGGCCGTCGGTCTCGGCCAGACGCATGACGGCGACGCGCGGCAGCGCCTCCCGACGGTACGAGACGAAGATGGAGTGCGCGAACACGTCGACGTCCTCGAGTCGCACTCCTTCGCGCGCGGCGATGACGGGTGCCGCGTCCGCGGTGCTCGTGACCTCGCCGGCGAGCGCGCGGGCGACCGGCACGGCGTCGAGGCGGAAGTCGGGCGCGCCGTCGTTGTGGAGCAGCAGGAAGAGGTCGTCCCCGCCGATCACGGCGTGCTCGAGCGAGTACTCGACTCCGTCGCGACGGGGGAGCACGACGCGGAACTCGCCCTCGGGGTCGTCGGCAGCCAGGACGCGGACCTCGCTCGTGATCTTGGACGAGGCGCCGATGACCAGGAACGCGTCGCTGTGGGTGCGACCGACGCCGGTGAAGAAGCGCTCGTCGTCCTCCTCGTGCACGACGACGTCGTCGGCGGCGGCGGACCCGACCCGGTGCCGCCAGACGCGGTGGGGTCGCCAGGCGTCGTCGACGGTCGTGTAGAAGAGGTGTGATGCCCCGGCGGACCACGTGACACCGCCGCTCGTGCCGGCGATCTCGTCGCCGAGCAGCTCGCCGGTGCGCAGGTCCTTGACCCTGATGGTGTAGCGCTCGTCGCCGACCACGTCGGTGGAGTACGCGAGGAGGTGACCGTCGTCGCTCAGGCTGAACCCGCCGAGCGAGAAGAACTCGTGCCCCTCGGCCTCGGCGTTGGAGTCGAGCAGGACCTCCTCGCCGTCGACGGCGTCGTCGCCGATCGTGGGCGGCGTCCAGTCGTCGGCGGCGCCGATGGGGCAGCGGCACCGGATGGCGTACTGGCTGCCCTCGCGGGTGCGCGTGTAGTACCACCAGTCGCCGTGCCGCACCGGGACCGAGAGATCGGTCTCGAGGGTGCGCGAGCGGATCTCCTCGACGATCGTCTCGCGCAGGCCCTCGAGGTGTGCGGTCTGCGCATCGGCGTAGGCGTTCTCGGCCTCCAGGTAGGCGAGGGTGTCGGGCGACTCCTTGTCGCGGAGCCACTCGTACTCGTCGACGACGTCGTCACCGTGGAAGGAGCGGGTGGACGGACGGCGATCGGCTACCGGGGGAGTGCTCATGCCTCGACGCTATCGGGCGCTGCCAGTCGGTGTCCGGGCGACAGGTGCGGGTCGTCGGTCGCGAACGTGCGGATCGGTCCCGCGGGACTCGTGCGGGTCTCGAAGCGGACCGTCACGCGTCCGAGCCCGGCACCCCACACCCAGCCGTCGCCGTGCTCGTCGTGGTGCACGTCCATGCCCGGGCCCCACGCGACAGGGACGGCCTCGGTCTCGGTGGTCTCGGGCTGGTCGTCCGGGAGGAGGGGTGCCGGTTCGTCGAACAGGTCGTCCTGCACCCAGTCGGCCAGGCCGCTCACGCCGACGCCGACGAGCCGCAGGCCGCCTGCGAGGTCCGTGGCCTCGAGGAGACCGAGGGCGAGGCGTGCGAGCACGGCCGGGCTGTCGGTGGGCGCGGGCAGCGTCGTGGAGCGGGTGTGGGTCTCGAAGTCATGGTGACGCACCTTGAGGGTGACGGTGCGGCCCGACAACCCGTGCTTGGTCAGTCGCCCGGCGACCTTGCGGGCCATCGCGTCGACCTCGCGCTGCAGCCTGACGCGGTCGGTGACGTCGGTGGCGAACGTGTCCTCGACGCTGATCGACTTGGTCTCGCGCTCCGGCTCGACCGCCCGGTCGTCCTCGGCCCGGGAGAGCCGCCAGAGCGAGGCCCCCTGGGCCTGCCCGAGGAGTCGGACGAGCTCGTCGACGCTCTGGCCGCGCAGGTCCTCGACGGTGACGATGCCGACGCGACGCAACCGCTCGGCCGTGGCCGGCCCGACGCCGGGGATGGCGGTGGCCTGCATCGGGCCGAGCACGTCGAGCTCGCTGCCCGGCGCGACGACGAAGGCCCCGTCCGGCTTGTTGACCTCGCTCGCGATCTTGGCCATGAGCTTGGAGGACGCCACGCCGACGGAGGCAGTGAGTCCGTGGGTCAGGTCCTGGATGTCGGCACGCACCTGGGTCACGAGCTCGTCGACGCGATCGGGCTCGAAGTGCTCGCCGCCGGCCAGGTCGACGAAGGCCTCGTCGAGCGACAGGGGCTCGACCAGCGGCGAGAGCTCGCGCAGACGCTGCATGACGACCTGGCTCGCCTCGCGGTAGGCATCGAAGCGGCCGCCGAGGAAGGCGGCGTGGGGACACCGAGCGCGGGCCTCGGCCATGCGCATCGCCGAGCGCACGCCGTGGACCCGGGCCTCGTAGGATGCCGTCGAGACGACCCCGCGGTTGCCGAGGCCTCCGACGATGACGGGCTTGCCGCGGAGCGAGGGCTTGTCGCGCTGCTCGACGGAGGCGAAGAACGCGTCGAGGTCCAGGTGCATGATCGACGCCGTGGACCGCATGGTGCCATCGTGTCAGGCCGCAGGGACAGGGCCTCTCCACAGCCCCGCGGAGCTCCTTGTCGTCGTCCACAGCCTCCGGTGCGGCCCCTGGCCGATCCGGCAGGCGGCGGCGAGCGTGGCTCCATGACCCAGCCCGTGTTCAAGGCACACGACGGTGCCGACCTCGTCAACATGCTGCCGATCGCGTTCGGCTTCACTCCCGAGGAGTCGCTGTGCGTGCTCGCGACCCACGGGGCCCGCAACCGGTTCGGCTTCTCCGCGCGTGTCGACCTGCCCGACGAGCGCCACCTCCCCGAGGTGACCGGCATGCTCGTCGCGCACCTCGTGCACCACGGCGCCGACGGGGCGATCGTCGTCTCGGTCGGGCAGGACGTCGAGCGCATCCGTGCCGCATCGCTGGCGACGCTCCGCACGATCGAGGAGGACGGCCGTCTCTCGCCGGTCGTCATCGCCTGGGCGGACGACGCGACCGTGTGGTCGACCCACGACCCCGAGGGCTCGGAGTACGAGCGGACCGGCCATCACGCAGCAGTCGTCCAGGCCGTCGTCGAGGGCCGCGACATCGTCGCGACGCGGGCCGACCTGGAGGCGAGGGTGCGGTCGGTCACCGGCCCGCGGCGGCAGTGGCTCGACGCCTGCGCCCACGAAGCCTCGCGTCGGGTCGCCGCGACGATGCTCCGGGGCGTCCGGGGATCGGCTCCGAACGCTGCACGCGACCGCGTCGTCTCGCTCGTCGCGCGGGGCGAGGACCTGTCGGACGGCGAGGTCCTCGAGCTCGCCGTGTGGGTCGACCTGCTGCCGGTGCGCGACGTCTGCTGGGGACTCATCGAGCGCGACGACGCCACGCACCACCTCGCGTTGTGGCAGCGTGCCGCCAGGCTCGCGCCCCGGGAGCTCGCCGTGGCGTCCCTGTGCCTGGCCGCCGTCGCTGCGCACCGGCTCGGCGACGGCGCCCAGATGCGCGTCGCGCTCACTGCGGCGGAGCTGATCGAGCCGGAGTACCCGTTGATCGAGATCCTCACCGGACTGCTCGACGCCGGCATCGGGCCGGCGGAGCTGGCCAGCCTGCGCGAGGCGGCCGGGCGACGGAGCGCCCCGGAGGCCGAGGGGGCCTAGGGTGTCGTCATGGGCCAGGAGGTCGACGACCGCGCGTTCACCCGTGAGGACCGGACCAGGTACCGCGCGAAGGTGCGGCGCTGTCTGGACGTGTTCGCCAGGATGCTGGGGGAGCAGGACTTCTCCGTCGAGGTGCCGCACGTCGGCGTCGAGATCGAGTTCAACCTCGTCGACGCCGTCGGTGATCCGGCGCTGAAGAACGACGAGGCGCTGGCCGCGATCGCGGACGAGGACTTCCAGACCGAGCTCGGCTTGTTCAACATCGAGATCAACGTGCCGCCCCACCCGGCCGCCGGTGACGGCCTCGCCGACATGGAGGCGACGCTGCGCGACGACCTCAACCACGCACAGGGCAAGGCGTCCGAGGTGGGCGCGCACCTGCTGATGATCGGCATCCTCCCGACGCTGCGCGAGCAGCACTTCACGCCGGAGTCGCTCTCGCCCAATCCTCGCTACCACCTGCTGTCCGAGCAGATCCTGGCCGCGCGTGGCGAGGACATCGAGATCCGTATCGACGGCGTCGACCGCCTCAGCACGACGGCCGACACGATCGTGCCCGAGGCGGCCTGCACGAGCACGCAGCTGCACCTGCAGGTCGAGCCCGACGACTTCGCACCGATGTGGAACGCGGCGCAGGCCATCGCCGGCGTCCAGGTGGCCGTGGGTGCCAACTCCCCGTTCCTCCTCGGCCGTCAGCTGTGGCACGAGACGCGCATCCCGCTGTTCGAGCAGGCCACGGACACCCGGAGCGAGGAGCTCAAGACGCAGGGCGTGCGTCCCCGCGTCTTCTTCGGCGAACGGTGGATCACGTCGGTCTTCGACCTCTTCGAGGAGAACGTGCGCTACTTCCCGGCACTGCTGCCGATCGTCGACGACGAGGACCCGGTCGCCGAGCTCGAGGCCGGTCGCGTGCCGAACCTTCCGGAGCTTCGACTGCACAACGGCACCGTCTACCGCTGGAACCGCCCGATCTACGACGTGGCGGGCGGCCGTCCGCACCTGCGCATCGAGAACCGGCTGCTGCCGGCGGGACCCACGGTGGTGGACACCTTCGCGAACGCCGCGTTGTTCTACGGCCTCGTCACGCTGCTGGGCACGAGCGAGCGCCCCCTGTGGTCCCAGCTGTCGTTCAAGGCGGCCGAGGAGAACTTCCACGCCGCGGCGCGCACCGGTCTCGAGACCGACCTGTACTGGCCGGGCGTCGGTTCCGTGCCGGTGCGTGAGCTCGTGCTGCGCCACCTGTTGCCGCTCGCACACGAGGGTCTGGCCCAGATGGGTGTCGCGAGCGAGGCCGCCGACCGGCTGCTCGGCGTCATCGAGCAACGGTGCATCGTCGGGCAGAACGGCGCCTCCTGGCTGGTCGGGGAGCTGGGTGGACGGCTCGACGCCGGCGCCGACCGAGCAGAGGCGCTGCGCGAGGTGACCCGCGCCTACGAGGAGCGCATGCACTCCAACGAACCCGTCCACACCTGGTCGCGCACCGTCTGAATCCTGGGTCGCGCACCCGCCCCTTGTGGAGGCGTGGCAGAATCGTCGCAGAGGTTGACCACTGGTGTGTTCGTTGCGCCCTGAGACGGATCTGTGAGGTGTCGATGCCGGTTCCAGCGGCCCGCGGCGCCAAGCTCGCCGCCGCGGTGACAAAACGATTGGTCGGGAGCCGGGGCGACAGCTCTGAGCCCTCGACGGCACCTGCCGAAGACGTGACGCCGGTCAAGAAGTCGCCGGCGAAGAAGGCGCCCGCTGCCAAGAAGTCTGCTGCGAAGAAGACGGTTGCCAAGAAGGCGAGCGCCACCAAGGCGTCCGCGACCTCGAAGAAGTCCAGCACGAGCAAGAAGGCCGCGGCGGCCCCCGCCCCGGCCCCTTCCTCCACGAGATCAGAAGAGACCGTGACCAAGAGTCCTGCCAAGAAGTCGGCCACCACCAAGGCCGCCACGAAGTCCGCGTCCACCGCCACCAAGGCTCCGGCCAAGAAGGCCGCCGCCAAGAAGGCCGCGCCAGACGTCGCCGAGGTGCTGGACGTGCCAGCGGGGGGCTCTGGCACGCAGGTCGACGCGCAGGGCAAGAAGATCCTGCCCGACATCTCCGACGCCGAGTTCGAGAAGGACCTCAAGAACGACCCGACCATCAAGGAGGACGAGTCGGCGGCGTTCACGCTGTCCGCAGCCGACGAGTCCGACGAACCGGTCCAGCAGGTCATGGTCGCCGGTGCGACGGCCGATCCCGTCAAGGACTACCTCAAGCAGATCGGCAAGGTCTCGCTGCTGACGGCCGGCGAGGAGGTCGAGCTCGCCAAGCGGATCGAGGCCGGTCTGTTCTCCGAGGAGAAGCTCGCCAAGGGTGGCCGGATCTCCGAGAAGGTCCGTGAGGAGCTCGAGTGGATCGTCGTCGACGGTCGCCGCGCCAAGAACCACCTGCTCGAGGCCAACCTGCGTCTCGTGGTGTCGCTGGCCAAGCGCTACACCGGCCGCGGCATGCTCTTCCTCGACCTGATCCAGGAGGGCAACCTCGGCCTGATCCCGGCGACGATCGGGCCGTACGTGATCGAGGCGATCGGCGCGCGCGCCGCCCGCCGCTACTTCCTCACCGCCGAGCGCTTCGACGCGGCCGAGGCCTATCGCATCGGGCTCGTGCACGACATCCTGCCCTCCCTCG
>JALRCA010000131.1 GCA_023257515.1 Aeromicrobium sp. | reverse complement strand
TGCCGGTGCCTTCGAGGACCGTGCGAAGAAGACGACGCAGGCCGTGGCCGAGCTGCTGCACACCGCGGGCGTCGAGTTCGCGATCCTCGGTGACGGCGAGACCTGCACCGGCGACCCGGCGCGTCGCGCCGGCAACGAGATCGTCTTCATGCAGCTGGCCATGGAGAACTCCGAGGTGCTGAAGGAGACGAAGGCCAAGAAGGTCGTCTCGACCTGCGCGCACTGCTTCAACTCCCTCAAGAACGAGTACGCCGAGTTCGGCGTCGAGCTGGAGGTCGTGCACCACACGCAGCTGCTCAACCGGCTCGTGCGCGAGGGCAGGCTCAAGCCGGTCGCGCCTGCCGCGGCGAAGCCCGAGAAGACCATCACCTACCACGACCCGTGCTTCCTGGGCCGACACAACCAGGTCTACGAGGCTCCCCGCGAGCTGCTGAACGTCATCCCGGGAGCCACGTTCGCCGAGATGCCGCGCAACTCCGAGCGGTCCTTCTGCTGCGGCGCCGGCGGTGCCCGCATGTGGATGGAGGAGAACCTCGGCTCGCGCATCAACGTCAACCGCACGCAGGAGGCCGTCGCCACGGGCGCCGACCAGATCGCCGTCGGGTGCCCATTCTGCCGCGTCATGCTGTCCGACGGCCTGACCGCCCAGCAGGCAGCGGGCGAGGCGCGCGAGGAGGTCGAGGTGCTCGACGTCGCGCAGATGCTGCTCGCCTCGGTCAAGCGTGAGCCCACCGCCGACGAGGACGCCGACGTCGTCGCCGAGGCCGAGGCCGCCACCGCGGCCGCCGCCACCGACGCGGCGACGCAGGCCGAGCCCGACGCCGAGGACCGGTCCGACGACGCCACGATCTCCGAGACCGCCGAGGCCGCTCCGGCCGCCGACGCCACGGAGTCCGGTGCCGGTGGTGACGACGCCGAGCTCGACGAGCCCGAGACCACGTCGCAGGACCAGTCCGACGTCGAGGTCGCCGCCGAGCACAACGTCGAGCTCGACGAGCAGGGCGGCGGGCACGCCGACGCCGATGGTGCCGGCAAGGAGCCCGAGGGCCAGGAGCCGCAGGCCGAGTCCGCCGAGACCGACACCGTCGCGGACGACGAGCCCACCCCGGACCCCGAGCCGGAACCGGGCGACGTGACCGAGCCCGAGACCGAGGCCGTCCCCGACGACGAGCCCGCCACCAGCGAGCCCGACGAGACCGAGGACGACCCCCGCGAGGAGGAGGCCGAGACCCTCGAGGCCAAGGCCGACTCCGCGGCCGACGGTCCGGCCGGGACGCCGGACGAGATCGTGGCCGTCGAGGACGCCCCCGCTCCGGACCCGGTCTCCGACGACGTCGCGGAGCTGAGCGAGGCGAACCCCTCCGGCTCCGAGGTCAGCCAGGCCGCCACGGCCGCTGCCTCCGACGAGCAGCCTGCCGCGGACGAGTCCGGCGAGGACGCGCCCACGAAGGACGACTCGGCCTCCTGACCGAGCGACCACGAGGCCCCCCCGACCACCACGGTCGGGGGGCCTCGTCACGCCGGACGCTCGCCGGAAGCCGTGACCTGGACCACAGGTTCTCGTTGCACACTGAGACAGTCGTCCAGGTCCAGGAGCGCTCGTGTCCCGTCATCCTCTCGCCGTCCTCGCCGGCGGGCTCGCGCTCGCCGCGGCCCTGCTGGCTCCCACCGGGGCGGCAGCCGCCGACCCGTTCACCGTCACGGCCCTCAACTTCAAGGTCGCGGTCGGGCCGGCCGGCGACAAGACGTGCAACGTCGTGGGCGACCTGTACCTGCCGCGCTCCGCGAGCAGCAGCAAGCGGGTTCCGGCGATCCTGACGACGAACGGCTTCGGCGGCTCCAAGGCCGACCAGGCCGGTCTCGCGCGCTACTTCGCGAAGCGCGGCTACGCCGTCCTGTCCTACTCCGGCCTCGGCTTCGGCGGCTCCGGCTGCCAGATCACCCTCGACGACCCCGACTACGACGGCCGGGCCGCGAGCCAGCTGATCAGCTATCTCGCGGGGCGGCCCGGCATCGCGTTCACCGATGCCGCCCACACGGCGGCCGCGCCGCGCCTCAGGGCGGTCAGGCTCGACCGGGCCGACGACCCCCGCGTCGGCATGATCGGCGTCTCCTACGGCGGCGGCATCCAGTTCGCCACCGCCTCGGTCGACAAGCGTCTCGACACGATCATCCCGGGCGCGACCTGGAACGACCTCTCCTACTCCCTCGCGCCGAACAACACGACGCAGGTGCGTGG
>JALRCA010000025.1 GCA_023257515.1 Aeromicrobium sp. | reverse complement strand
GCAGGCGGTCGATCTCGTCGTTGATCGAGGAATCCTTCTCGATATAGGTGTCGCTCGAAGGGATATACGCCTCGGGCTGGTAGTAGTCGTAGTACGACACGAAGTACTCGACCGCGTTGTGGGGCAGGAGCTCGCGCAGCTCGTTGGCGAACTGCGCCGCGAGCGTCTTGTTCGGCAGCATCACGAGCATCGGACGCTGCAGTCGCTCGGCCAGCCACGCCGTCGTGGCGGTCTTGCCCGTGCCGGTCGCGCCCATGAGCACCGAGTCCTTGGTCCCGGCCTCGATGCGCTGCTGCAGAGCCGCGATCGCCGCCGGCTGGTCGCCGGCGGGCTGGTACTCCGAGACGACCTCGAAGGGCGCGACCTGGCGACGGAGCTCGTGCAGTGGTCTCATGCTTCCAGCGTACGTGTCGCCACGGACACTATGGACGCCGCGCGACTAGGGTGGATCCATGCCCGTATCCGAACGCCGCGCCGCCAGGACCCGAGAGATCCTGGACGCGACGCGTGCGCTGTTCGACGAGCGGGGCCTGCGGGACGCTCAGATCGACGACATCGCGAAGGCCGTCGGCATCAATCGCGCGATCATCTACCGTCACTTCTCCGGCAAGGAGGAGCTGTTCGCGATGACGCTCGTGGGCTACCTCGACGAGGTCGCGGCACAGATGGAGGCGGCGATCGACCCGGCCGACGCACCACCGGAGCAGCTCGAGGAGCTCGCCGGGGCCTTCATGGACTTCGGCCACCGCTACCCGGCGTTCGTCGACTGTGCCCTCGCTCTGCTGCGACGACGCGGCACCGAGCTCATGGACGAGGTCAGCCAGGACGCGATGGTGCGTCTCGGCGCGGCCATGAACCAGCCGCTCGGCATCCTGCGGCGCGTGCTCAAGCGCGGCGTCGCCTCAGGCGACTTCCACGTCGACGACCCCATCCTCACGGCCAACGTGTTCTACACCCAGGCGCTCGGCGTGCTCACGCTCGCACGTCTGCAGCTCGCCGTGTTCGAGGACGATCCCGGCACTCCGCGCGTCGACACCGTGGAGTTCGAGAAGATCCGCGAGCACCTCGTGCAGTCCGCCGTGCTCGTCGCCCAGCACGCACCACGCCCGACCCGCTCCTGAGTCGCGCCCGCTCGGGGGACGCAATCTGAGGGATCGTGGTCGTTCCTGCGACCCCGATCCCTCGACCCTGCCGGGCCCGGGGACGCAACCTGAGGGATCTCGGTCACCCCCGCGGCCGCAAACCCTCGAACTGCGTCCGCCCGCGACCACAACCCCTCAGACTGCGTCCCCGCCATGGCCCACCAGACACCGGACGGCCCGGACCCCACTGGGGTCCGGGCCGTCCGGTGGTGCAGCGCTCAGTTCTCCAGGATCGCCACGACGCCCTGGCCACCGGCGGCGCAGATCGAGATCAGGCCGCGGTGACCCGGGCCGGCCTCGTGCAGCAGCTTCGCCAGGTTGGCGACGATGCGGGCACCGGTGGCGGCGAACGGGTGAGCCGCGGCGAGCGACGAGCCCTTGACGTTGAGCTTGCTGCGGTCGATCGAGCCGAGCGGCAGGTCGAGACCGAGCTTGGTCTTGCAGAACTCCGGGTCCTCCCACGCCGCGAGCGTCGACAGCACCTGGCCGGCGAACGCCTCGTGGATCTCGTAGAAGTCGAAGTCCTGCAGCGTCAACCCGTGGCGGGCGAGCATGCGCGGCACCGCGTAGGCGGGTGCGAGGAGCAGGCCCTCGTTGCCGCTGACGTAGTCAACGGCGGCCGTCTCGTAGTCGACGAAGTACGCCTCGATCTCCCAGCCGCGCTTCTTGGCCTCCTCCTCGGACGCCAGCAGCGCGACCGACGCGCCGTCGGACAGCGGGGTGGAGTTGCCGGCCGTCATCGTGGCCTCGTCGCCGAACTGCTTGCCGAAGACCGGCTTGAGCTTGGCGAGCTTCTCGACGGTGGAGTCCGGACGCAGGTGCGTGTCCTTCTCGACGCCGTGGAACGGCGTGACCAGGTCGTCCTGCCAGCCCTCGTCCCACGCCTTGGCGAGATTCTGGTGCGAGGCGGCCGCGAGCTCGTCCTGCGCCTCGCGGGTGATGCCCCACTGCTTGGTCGTGATGGCCTGGTGGTCGCCCATCGAGAGACCGGTGCGCGGCTCGGCGTTGCGCGGCTGGTCCGGCGCGAGCATCGCGGGACGGATCTTGGCCAGGGCGGCCAGGCGACCCTTGTTGTCCTTGGCGTTGTTCGCCTCGATCAGGATCTTGCGCAGCTTGTCGCCGACGGCGAGCGGGGCGTCGGACGTGGTGTCGGTGCCACCGGCGATGCCGAACTCGATCTTGCCCAGCGCGATCTTGCTGGCGACCTGGAACGCGGCCTGCAGACCGGTGCCGCACGCCTGCTGGATGTCCTCGGCGGGCGTCTCCGGCGAGAGCTTCGAGCCGAGCACCGTCTCGCGGGCGAGGTTGAAGTCACGGCTGTGCTTCAGGACGGCGCCGGCGACGAACTCGCCGGCGCGCTCGCCCTCGAGGCCGTAGCGCTCGACGAGGCCGTCGAGCGCGGCGGTCAGCATCTCCTGGTTGGAGACGCCGGTGTAGACCGTGTTCGAGCGAGCGAACGGGATGCGGTTGCCGCCGATGACGGCGACCCGGCGCACGGTGGGTGCGAGCGTCTCGTCCGACTGCTTCGCGGTCTCGGTCTTGGAAGCCGCGCTCTTCGCTGGGGCCTTGGCTGCGGGAGCCTTCTTGGCCGCACTCTTCTTCGCGGGGGTCTTGGCGTCCGCCATGTGAGGTGCTCCTCGAGGTGTGGTCGGGTGTCGTGGACGATACTGGCAGGGAGACGTGATGCGCGCCTCGCCACCGCACGGTGGACGGCGCTGCAACTCCAAGTTACAGTCGCAGTCGAGCTTCAGATACCGTTGGTATGCGAGAGATAGGACACACCCGGCGATGACGGATCGTTACCAGGACCTGGCCCACAACCCGATCGGCAAGTTCCTCGTCAAGAACCTGGGACTGCCCAACCCCCCGTACCTGGAGCGCTACGAGGGTGGCCCGCTCGTCCAGGGCTCCGTGCTGACGGGCAGCGCCACGCAGGGCGACATCGCGAAGGCGGTCACCGCCGCACTGAAGGCGCTCAAGGTCGAGGCGACCGGCGTGCCCGCCCAGGGCAAGCGCTACAAGGGCCTCGTGTTCGACGCGACCGGCATCGCGGACGCGGCCGGCCTCGTCGCGCTGCAGCAGTTCTTCACGCCCGTGCTGCGCCAGCTCCAGGGCAGCGGCCGCGTCGTCGTGGTCGGGACCGTCCCCGAGCAGGCCGGCAGCGAGGGCGCCCGCGTCGCGCAGCGTGCCCTCGAGGGCTTCACCCGCTCCCTCGCCAAGGAGGTCGGTGGCGGCAGCACGGCGAACCTCGTCTACCTCGCCCCCGGCGCCGAGACGTCCCTCGCGTCGACCCTCGGCTTCTTCCTCTCCCCCAAGTCGGCCTACGTGTCCGGACAGGTCGTGCGGATCGGCACCACGGGCATCACGTCGGTCACGGACCCGGTCGACCTCGAGAAGCCCCTGGCCGGCAAGGTCGCCCTCGTCACCGGAGCGTCGCGCGGTCTCGGCGAGGCCGACATGCGCACCCTCGCCCGTGACGGCGCCACCGTCATCGGCCTCGACGTCCCGCCCCTGGAGGCGGACCTCAAGGCCCTCGCCGACGAGCTCGGCG
>JALRCA010000223.1 GCA_023257515.1 Aeromicrobium sp. | reverse complement strand
CCCTGCCAGTAGGCCGTGCCGAACAGCACGATCGGGAAGGTCGTCACCTTGCCCGTCTGCGACAGCGTGAGCGCCTCGAACAGCTCGTCGAGGGTGCCGAAGCCGCCGGGCATGACGACGTAGCCCTGCGAGTACTTCACGAACATCGTCTTGCGGACGAAGAAGTACCGGAAGTTGATGCCGAGGTCGACCCACTCGTTGAGACCCTGCTCGTGCGGGAGCTCGATGCCCAGGCCGACCGACACGCCGCCGCACTCGCTGGCCCCGCGGTTGGCCGCCTCCATCGCACCGGGGCCGCCGCCGGTGATGACCGCGTACCCGAGCCCGCAGAGCTTCTCGGCCACCTCGCGCGCCTTCTCGTACATCGGGTCGTCGGGCGTCGTGCGCGCGGACCCGAACACGGCGACGGCCGGACCGAGCTCGGACAGGGCACCGAAGCCCTCGACGAACTCGGACTGGATGCGCAGGACACGCCACGGGTCGGTGTGGACCCAGTCGGCCGAACCGGCGTGGTCCAGGAGTCGCTGGTCCGTGGTCGTCTCCGGGATGTGTCCTCGGCGCAGGCGCACCGGTCCCTTGTCGTAGGTGCTCATGAGGAGGTCAGCCAATCGGTGAGGGCCGCCTCGACGCGGCGCAGGTGGTCGACGGGGACGTGCTCGTCCTGCTTGTGCGCGAACGCGGGGTCGCCGGGGCCGAAGTTGACGGCGGGGACGCCCAGACCGGTGAACTGCGCGACGTCGGTCCACCCGAACTTGGGCGCGACCTCGCCGCCGACGGCCTCGACGAACGCGGCCGCAGCCGGACGGTCGAGACCAGGGAGCGCGCCGGGTGCCGAGTCGGTGACGGTCAGCTCGAACCCCGCGAGGACCTCGCGCACGTGGGCGAGCGCCTGGTCCTCGGAGCGGTCAGGGGCGTAGCGGAAGTTGACGGTGACGACGGCCTCGTCGGGGATGACGTTGCCGGCCACGCCGCCGCGGACGCCGACCGCGTTGAGCCCCTCGCGGTAGACGAGTCCGTCGATGTCGACCTCGCGAGGCACGTAGTCACGCAGCCGGACGAGCACCTCGGCGGCGTCGTGGATCGCGTTGTGACCCATCCACCAGCGCGCCGAGTGCGACCGCTCCCCCGTCGTGCGGACCTCGACCCGCAGGGTTCCCTGGCAGCCCGCCTCGACGCCCGCGTTCGACGGCTCCATGAGGATCGCGAAGTCGGCGGCGAGCAGCTCGGGACGCTCCCGCACGAGCCGACCGAGACCGTTGAACCGGGCCTCGACCTCCTCGGCCTCGTAGAGCACGAACGTGAGGTCGCGCACCGGCTCGGGGATGGTGGCGGCCACGCGGAGGGCCACGGCGACCCCGCCCTTCATGTCGCACGTGCCGAGCCCCCAGAGCGTGTCCCCGTCCAGGCGCGAGGGCCAGTTGTCGTTGGGCGGCACCGTGTCCAGGTGACCCGCGAGCACGACACGCTCGGCGCGACCCAGGTCGGTGCGCGCGACGAGCGTGTGGCCGTCGCGCTCGACCCGCAGGTGGGGCAGCGCGCGCAGGGCTGTCTCGACGTCGTCGGCGATCCGTTGCTCGTGATGGCTCTCGGAGGCGATGTCGACGAGGTCCGCGGTGAGCGACACGACGTCGCGGGTCAGGTCGAGCACGGCCCCACTCTGCCACGACGGACCGTCCGCCAGGGGACGTGGTGGGCGACCCCTCGACAGGGCCTGGTGCGCCACCGGGGACCGGGTGGCACGGTGGAGGCATGAGTGACATCGCGACGACCACCTCGATGCTCGAGGACTCCTTCGGCCGGGTGCGCCAGCTCGTGGAGTCGGTGACCGACGGCCTGGACGTCGACCGCGCCACGTACCGGATCGACGCCGAGGCCAACACCCCCGCCTGGCTGCTGTGGCACCTGGCCCGCGTCCAGGACGACCACGTGGCCGGCCTGGCCGGCGTGCCGCAGGCGTGGGAGATCTGGCGGGAGCGATTCGACCTGCCGTTCGACGACGACGCCACCGGCTACGGCCAGGGACCCGACGAGGTCGCGGCGGTCCGGGTCGACGGCGAGCTCCTGGCCGGCTACCACGCCGACGTGCATGCCCTGACCCTGCGCTACGTGCGCTCGCTCAGCCGGGGCGAGCTCGAGCGCGTGGTCGACGAGGCGTGGGACCCGCCGGTCACCGCGTCGGTCCGTCTCGTGAGCGTGCTGGGTGACACGCTGCAGCACCTGGGGCAGGTCTCGTTCGTGCTGGGCGTGGCCGACCGCGCCTGAACCCCAGTCGTCAGCTCAGTCGTCGGCGAGTCGCTGGAAGAGGACGTGGTCCTGCCACTCCCCCGCGATCTGGAGGTACCGCGGCGCGACGCCGAAGGGGGTGAACCCGGTGCGCCGGAGCACCGCCTGCGACGCGCGGTTGTGCAGCAGGGTGCCCGCCTGGATCCGGTGGAGGCCCTGGACCTCGAACGCCTCGTGCAGCGCCGCCCGCACGGCACCCGTCGCGAGCCCGCGTCCGGTGGCGTCGACCGAGAGCCAGTAGCCGAGGTGGGCGCTCTGGAACGGTCCTCGCACGATGTCGCTGATCGTCAGCTGCCCGACGACCTCGTCGCGGTCGAGGATCACGAACGGCAGACCGCGGCCGGCCTCGTGAGCGACGAGCCGCTGCTCGATGCTCGATCTCTGCTCCTCGACGGTGGCGAGTCCGTCGAACCCGGCCGGCTCCCAGGGCGCCAGGTGCTCGGCGCTGCGTGCGCGCAGGTCGGCCAGGACCGCGGCGTCCTCGGGTCGGATCAGGCGAAGCATCGTCATACCCCCTGGAAGACGCAGAACTCGTTGCCCTCGGGGTCGGCCAGCACGTGCCACCGGACCTCGTCGTCGGGACTCCTGAGCATCCTCGCACCCCGTTCCAGCACGTCCTCGACCCGCGCTCCGTCGGCGAGGGTCACGTCCCAGTGCACACGGTTCTTGACCGTCTTGGGCTCCGGCACCGGGGAGAAGTCGACGTCCTCGAAGGGCGCCCCCTCGATCCCGCGGACGAAGCTGTAGGCCCCGCTCGCGTCGTCGGCCGCGTGGACCTCGGCCCCCAGCACGTCGGCCCACCAGGCTGCGATCACGGCGGGGTCCACGGAGTCGATCTCGAGGTCCTTGAGCGTGGGTCGCTCCACCGAGGTGTCGACGAAGGCGCAGAGCTCGTCGCCCGTCGGAGCCATCAGCACCGTCCACGGCAGGTCGCCGGGGGCCGTGAGGCGCCGGAGGTCGCCGAGTGCCGCGAGCGAAGGAGTCCGCAGGTCGAGGTGGACTCTGTTCTTGACCGTCTTGGGCTCGGCGACCGCGTTGATCCAGACCGTCCGCTCCGGTGTGTCGCCGCGCAGCACGCGGTTCGGCTCGGCACCGGGGACGGTGGCGACGTCGAGCCCGAGCACGTCACCCCAGAACGCCCCGGAGGCGACCGGGTCGACCGCGTCGATGCACAGGGCCTTCCAGCGAAGCAGCGCCATGTCCTGACCCTAACGACCCAGGACCGCCTGTTCACGGTCGCCCGATACGGTGACGGCATGGACTCTCAGCACCCCGGAGCCCACGGCTACGGCCTGGCCACGCTCACCGAGGACGGCACCGTCCTCGACGTCTGGTACCCCGCTCCGGCACTCGGCGCGGCCCCCGAGCACGGTGGCGAGCCCGACGGGCTGTCGGCCGCCGAGGGTGAGGACCCCGTCCGCCTCGTGCGCCGTGTCGTCGTCCACACCGTGGTCGACGACCTGCAGGCCCCTCCCGCCGACGCCTACGACGCCTACCTCAGGCTGCACCTGCTGTCCCACCGCCTCGTCCCCCCGCGTGGCCTCAACCTCGACCAGGTCTTCGGGGTCCTGTCCAACGTCGTCTGGACCAGCATCGGTCCCTGCGCCGTCGCCGACTTCGAGCAGACGCGCCTGCGGGCGCGCGCCGCGGGCCTCGGCGTCCAGGTCACGAGCGTCGACAAGTTCCCCCGCATGACCGACTACGTCGTGCCCACCGGCGTGCGCATCGCCGACGCGGACCGGGTCCGCCTCGGGGCCCACCTGGCCGAGGGCACGACCGTCATGCACGAGGGCTTCGTCAACTACAACGCGGGCACGCTCGGCCACGCGATGGTCGAGGGTCGCATCTCGGCCGGGGTCGTGGTCGGCGACGGCACCGACGTCGGGGGCGGCGCGTCCATCATGGGCACGTTGTCCGGCGGGGGCCGCGAGGTGATCAGCATCGGCGAGAACAGCCTGCTGGGCGCCAACAGCGGTGTCGGCATCTCGCTCGGCGACAACTGCGTCGTGGCCGCGGGCTGCTACGTCACGGCCGGCACCAAGGTGCGGCTGCCCGACGGCACCGTCGTCAAGGCCGTCGAGCTCTCGGGCCAGGACGGTTGGCTGTTCCTGACCGACAGCGAGACCGGACGTGTGGAGGCCCGACCCCGCGGTGGACGCACCGGGATCGAGCTCAACTCCGCGCTGCACGCCAACTGAGCCCGGCCCGCATGCGGTTCCGCTGGGTGCTGTTCGCCGGGCTCGTCCTCGCGGGCGTGCTCGTCGCGGTGGCCGTGCGGGACCGCACGCCGTTGCGGTCGGAGTACTGCGTGGCCGAGGTGGGACAGACACGCGCGCAGGTCGACACCGAGCAGGCACGCTGGTCCGCGTTGATGGCGGCGATCTCGCAACGGCGCGGTCTGCCGCCGCGCGCGACGACCATCGCGATCGCCACGGCGTTCCAGGAGTCCAAGATCCACAACATCGACTACGGCGACCGGGACTCCCTCGGCCTGTTCCAGCAGCGCCCGTCGCAGGGCTGGGGCACGCCGGAGCAGGTCATGGATCCGTTCCACTCGATCAACCGCTTCTACGACGGCCTGGTCAAGGTGCGGGGATACGGGTCCCTGTCGATCACCGAGGCGGCGCAGAGGGTGCAGCGCTCCGCCTACCCGGGGGCGTACGCCCAGCACGAGGACTACTCCCGGGCGCTTGCGTCGTCCCTGCGTGGCTACAGCCCCGCGCGCTTCACCTGCCAGGTCAATCCCGCGGGCGGCGGGAGCCTGAGAGCCGTCTCCGCCGACCTCGAGCAGGCCTTCGGCGACATCGGGGTCGAGAGGACCAGCACGTCCGTCGCCGTGCCGTTGAGCGGCCGACGCGCCGACGTCGACGCGCGCGGCTGGGGTCTCGCGCACTACCTGGTCGCCAACGCCGCCCACCTGCGCGTGACGTCGGTGCGCTTCGACGGTCGCCGCTGGGATGCCGACGACTCCCCCGACGGCTGGGTCGAGGACGAGACCGCGCGCCCCGACCTGGTCAGCGTCCGGGTCGACTGAGGGCACCGGCCCGCCGTCGGCTCAGCCGATGTCCTTGCGCAGCGTCGTGGAGCGGGCGGCCACCGCGAACACGAGGGCGTAGGCGACGAGGACCGCCAGGCCGGCCCACCGCGGGAGCAGATCGGTCGCCCCGCCTCCGAGACCCCCGAAGAAGCTCGTGCCCAGGACGGCGTCGGCGGCCGCGCCCGGCAGGAACTGCGCCACGCCGGACAGGGCGTCGACCGCCGAGCCCACGACCCGGGCGATCGGCTCGACGAACTGCGTGAACGCCACGATGACCACGATCGCGGCCACCTGGTTCGGCACGAGACCGCCGAAGGCCACCCCGACGACGGTCCAGAGGGTCAGCACGACGACCGACCACGCGAGCAGGGACCACACGTCGCCGGAGGCGAGGAAGGCGCCGTCGCCCGCCGCGGCCAGCACCGGCGCGCCGCCGAGGACGACGCTCGCCGTCCCGACGATCCCGAACACCAGGCCGATGACGACGCTCGAGACGAGCTTGGCGACGACCAGGACGCCGCGGCGAGGCTCCACCAGCAACGACGACGTGATGGTCCTGTGCCGGAACTCCGTCGTGAACGCGAGGCTGCCGACCAGCAGCGGGAAGACGTAGCCGATCGGGTTCGCCAGGGCGTAGACCGTGGTGGCGGCGTCGACGCCCTGGGGCACGGCCGCCGAGCCGGCCCCGGGACCCCCTGCACCGCCGCCGGTCGCCAACGAGAAGGCCATCACGACCGCGATGAACAGCAGGTAGGCCACCATGACGAGCAGCAGGACCCACCACATGCGCGTCGAGACGAGCTTGCGGTACTCGGTGAGCAGGGCCGCGCGCATCACGCCACCCGTCCCCGCGGCGTGCCCGCCGCTCTCGTCGCCAGGTCCTCCGCCGACGCGGTGAGCCGCAGGAAGACGTCCTCGAGCTCGACGCTGCGATCGACGAGCTGGTGCAGCTCGACGCCGACGCGGAAGGCCTCCGCGCCCACCTGCTGGGCGGTGGCACCGCGGACGACGAGCGACCCGCCGTCGTGGGTCACCGTCCAGCCGTGCTGCGCGGCGATCCTCTCGACCTCCTCGGGAGTCGGCGTGCGTACCACGACCAGGCGCTCGGCGAGGTCCTCGAGCCCCGAGAGCGGCGAGGCGTGCACGAGTCGCCCGCCGGTGATGATGACGACGTCGTCGACCGTGGTCTGGACCTCGGCGAGCACGTGGCTCGAGACCAGGATCGTCCGACCCTCCGAGGCGAACAGCCGCAGGAGCTCGCGCAGCCACACGATGCCCTGGGGGTCGAGGCCGTTGGCCGGCTCGTCGAGGATCACGACCGGCGGGTCGCCGAGCAGCGCGGAGGCGAGCCCGAGCCGCTGGCGCATGCCCATCGAGTAGCCCTGCACGCGGCGACCCTTGGCCTCGACCAGACCGACGAGCTCGAGCACCTCGTGGCACCGGGCGTCGTCGACGCCGACCTGCGGCGCCAGGGTGCGCAGGTGCCCGAGGCCGGTCCGTCCGGGGTGGAAGCTCGAGGCCTCGAGGGCGGCCCCCACGGTGCGCGCGGGCCGAGGGATCGCGACGTAGGGGCGATCCCCCACCAGCGCACGGCCGGCCGTGGGACGGACGAGTCCCAGCAGCATGCGCAACGTCGTGGTCTTGCCCGAGCCGTTGGGTCCGAGGAACCCGGTGACGGCACCGGGCCGCACCTCGAAGCTCAGGTCGTCGACGGCCGTCACCGCGCCGAACCGCTTGGTCAGGTGGTCGACGGCGATCGCTGCAGGCTCCACGCAGTGATCCTAGGGTGGTCGGACCCCCTCAGGCCAGGCGGGCGACGGCGGCCTCGACACGCTCGTCGGCGGCCATGACCGAGACGCGCACGTGGCGCGAGCCCGCCGATCCGTAGAAGTCTCCGGGAGCGACCAGGATGCCGCGCTCGGCGAGCCAGTCGAGGGTGTCGCGACACGGCTCGTCGCGCGTGACCCACAGGTAGAGCGACCCCTCGCTGTGGTCGACACGGAACCCGGCCGACGTGAACGCCCGGTGCAGTGCCGCGCGGCGCGTGCGGTAGACCTCGACCTGGTGGTCGGC
Source organism: Aeromicrobium sp. (assembly GCA_023257515.1). Taxonomy (GTDB): domain Bacteria; phylum Actinomycetota; class Actinomycetes; order Propionibacteriales; family Nocardioidaceae; genus Aeromicrobium. Next base: position 1,648 of record JALRCA010000223.1, on the reverse strand, counting down.
GTGCTCGTCGTCGCCCAGTGCTGCGGCGACGGCGTGCTGGACCGGTGTGGGCAGCATGAAGCCCAGGTGCTTGCGGACGGCCAGCAGCTCGGCGACCACGGCACGGTCACCGGCGACGAAGCCGCCGCGGTAGCCCGCGAGGTTCGAGCGCTTCGAGGTCGAGTGAACGGCCAGCAGGCCGTCGAAGGACCCGCCGTTGACGTCGGGGTGCAGGACCGAGACGGGCTCGGCGTCCCAGCCGAACTCGAGGTAGCACTCGTCGGAGACGACGAGGGTGCCACGGTCGCGGGCCCAGTCCACGACCGTGCGCAAGTGGTCGACCCCGAGCACCTGGCCGTGCGGGTTGGCCGGCGAGTTCAGGTACACGAGTGCGGGAGTCCGCGGACCGATCCCGGTCAGCGAGTCGGCGGCGAGGACCTCGCAGCCGGCGTAGCGGGCGCCGACCTCGTAGGTCGGGTAGGCGAGCTCGGGGACGACGACCAGGTCGTCCGGCCCGAGCCCCAGCTGCACCGGCAGGTTGGCGATGAGCTCCTTCGAGCCGATCGTCAGCAGCACCTGGTCGGCCTCCAGGCCCACGACGCCCGCTCGACGCGCGAGCCAGTCGACCGCGGCCTGACGCACCGGCGTCGGACCGAGGACGGTCGGGTAGCCCGGGGCGTCGGCCGCCTCGACGAGTGCCTGGCGCGCGACAGCCGGCGTGGGATCGACGGGCGTGCCGATCGACAGGTCGACGATGCCGTCCGGGTGCTCGGCCGCCCGGCGCTTGGCCGCGGCGATCGTGTCCCAGGGGAAGTCCGGGAACCGCGCGGAGACCTGGCTCATGCGGCCGGTCCTACTCCTGGTTCTGGGGCGGGAGCGCCGCGATGATCGCGTGGTCGGAGTCGATCTCGCCGAGCTTCGCCGCACCACCTGGCGATCCGAGCTCGTCGAAGAAGTGCACGTTGGCGTCGTAGTACTCCTTCCACTCCGCCGGCGTGTCGTCCTCGTAGAAGATCGCCTCGACGGGGCACACGGGCTCGCACGCACCACAGTCGACGCACTCGTCGGGGTGGATGTAGAGCATCCGCTTGCCCTCGTAGATGCAGTCGACGGGACACTCGTCCACGCACGCGCGGTCCTTGACGTCCACACACGGCTGGGCGATCACGTACGTCACGACTTCTCCTCACGACGGGGGGTCAGCGTCCAGTATCCCGGGTCCACCCACAGGGGCGGAGGTCAGGTTCGCCTCATGAGAAGGTCGTGCCGTGCACCCGGGTCCTGAGCACGTCGGCCGACGACTCTCCGTCCGACACCGCCTGCCCGGCGGATCGGCGACCGACGTCGTGGGACGCCTGCTCGCGGTCGACGCGAGGACCCTGCTGGTGCAGCGCCGCGACGGGGTCGAGAGCGTCGTGGCCCTCGCCGACGTCGTCGCCTGGAGGACCGTGCCCGACCGGCCACGACGCAGCCGGTCGGCGACCTCGACCGACCCCGAGGACCTGACCCGCATCACCTCGCGTGGCTGGCCCGCGCTGGAGTCCGTGGCGCTCGGCGAGTGGGAGCTCCGTGCCAGCGAGGGATTCACCGGCCGGGCCAACTCCGTCGCCGTCCACGGCGAACCCGGCACGGACGTCGCGACCGCGTTGCGGACCGTGCGTGACTTCTA
>JALRCA010000128.1 GCA_023257515.1 Aeromicrobium sp. | reverse complement strand
GGCGGGCGCGCGCCTCCAGCAACCTCGCCCGCACCGACGCCCAGCGCTCCGGGTCGTCCGGGTCCTGGCGCAGCTGCAGCGTCGAGAAGCCGCGCTCGAACGTGCCGGGCCCCGTGACCCCGAGCAGCGAGGCCGCCCACGCCCCGTCCGCGGCGCCCAGCAGTCGCATGAGCTGGTTGGGGTTCCACACGTAGAACGTGCCCTCGTGGCCCTCGCTGTCGGCGTCGAGCGCGGACGCGAACCCGCCCTCGGGCGTGCCGAGCTCGGCGATCATGAAGGCCGCGGTCTCCCGCGCCACGCGTTCGAACAGGCGACGCCCCGGCAGGGGTGCCGGGCCCTGGGCGGCAGATCGGGCACAGTGGAGGTAGACCCGCAGCAGCTGCGCGTTGTCGTAGAGCATCTTCTCGAAGTGCGGCACCTGCCAGTACCGGTCGACGGCGTAGCGGGCGAAGCCACCGCCGAGCTGGTCGTAGATGCCGCCGCGTGCCATCGCCTCGGCCGTGCCGGTGACCATCGCGAGCGAGCGCTCGTCGCCGGTGCGCGCATGGTGCCGCAGCAGGAACTCGAGCACCATCGACGGCGGGAACTTGGGGCTGGCGCCGAATCCCGCGGCCTCCTCGTCGTACTGGCCCGACAGCGTCGCGGCTGCGGCGTCGAGGTCGTCGGCGGTCAGCCCACCCGCGGTCTCCATGCGCTGCGCGAGGTGCTCGACGACCTCGGACCCGACGGTCAGCACCTCGTCGCGGCGGTTCTCCCAGGCGTCGGCGAGTCCCTGCAGGATCTGGGTGAACGCGGGCATCCCCTGCCGCGGCTCCGGCGGGAAGTACGTGCCGGCGAAGAACGGCTGCCCGTCCGGCGTCACCACGACCGTCATGGGCCAGCCGCCCTGACCGGTCATGGCCTGCGTCGCCTGCATGTAGACCGCGTCGACGTCGGGCCGCTCCTCGCGGTCGACCTTGACGTTCACGAAGTGCTCGTTCATGAACGCTGCGGTCGCGCCGTCCTCGAACGACTCGTGCGCCATCACGTGGCACCAGTGGCACGCGGCGTAGCCGACGCTCAGGAGGACCGGCCGGTCCAGACGCCGCGCCTCGTCGAACGCCTCCTCGCCCCACTCCCACCAGTGGACGGGGTTGTCGGCGTGCTGCAGCAGGTACGGCGACGTCGAGCTGGCGAGGCGGTTCGGCATGCCTCCCACGCTACGGGCGGACCCTCAGCGCAGCACGTGCTCGCCCGAGGCGACAGCGGCGCCGACGCGCTCCACCGTGGTCGCCAGGTCGTCGTCGGAGGTGTCGAGGACGTGACGCTCGAGCTCGCCGAGATCGGACAGCTCGTCCCACATGTGCAGGATCGGGCCGGGGTCGACCAGGTCGTCGGGTCCTGTGCGCGTGGTGGCCCTGGCCAGGGCGACGCTCCGCAACGGTCGAAGGACGACATAGTGGAGCGTGATGGCGGTGCCGCCGACTCGGTCACGGTAGTGGTGGAGCATCCACGGACCGACGATGCCGTCGACGACGGTGTCGATGCCGCCGGCGGCGTATCCGACGGCCGCGCTCGCCGCGACACCGACGACGGTCTCGTTCTGCTCGGCCGCCGCAGGCTCGTACGGCGGGATCAGCCCCGAGACGATCATGTGCCAGAAGTCGTCGGTGTGCAGGTGCACGCCCGGCGTCCTCGTCCGTGCCAGCTGCCTCGCGACGGAGGACTTGCCGGCCCCCGGCGGGCCGCTGACGATCACCAGGTCAGCCATGTGGACCACCGTAGACTCAGGCCCATGATCGTCCGCGACGTGATCGACGGTGACTGGCCCGGCGTCTGGCGTCTGGTCCAGCAGGTGCTGGCCGAGAACGACACGTACCCGTGGCCGCCCGACCTGAGCGAGGCCGATGCGCGGTCGGACTGGTTCGCTCCGCCGCCGGTCCGCACTCGCGTCGCCGTCGACGACGACGGCCGGGTGGTCGGCGCCGCCAAGAGGGGCCCCAACCGACCCGGTCCCGGAGCGCACGTCGGGACCGCGAGCTTCCTCGTCGACCAGGACTCCCGCGGACACGGCGTGGGGCGCCGACTCGTCGTCGACACGCTCGAGCGGCTCCGCGAGGACGGCTTCGCCGCGGTGCAGTTCAACGCGGTCGCCGCGTCCAACGTCCACGCGGTGCGCCTGTACGAGGACCTCGGCTTCGAGATCATCGGCACGGTGCCCGAGGCCTTCGAGCACCCCACGCAGGGCCGCGTCGGCGTGCACGTCATGCACCGAGCGCTCGACTGAGAAGACCCCGACGGGCGTAGCATCCGTCGCATGACCGCTGCACCCACGACTCGCGCGTCGATCGCCGGCGCCTGGACCGTCACCCTGGGGACGGTCGTCGTCGGCGGAACGATGACGCTGTTCCTGGCCTTCCTGTTCGCCTACGGATTCCAGGACCACGTCGGCCTGGTGCAGCACGTCGTGTTCCTCGTGCTCCTGACGTCCTCGACCGTCGGCCTCGGCGTGCTCGGCGGGTCGCTGTCGGCCGCGCTGCTGTCCGTGCCCGTGCACCGCGGCATCCGGTTCGGCGTGGCGGTCTCGACCGCGGCGCACCTGGCGGCCCTGGCGCTCGGCACGTGCGTCTCGCTCGCGAACGAGGACCAGAACTCGGTGACGGCGCACCAGGCGGACTGGCCGTTCGTGGTCGTGGTCGTGCTGGCGCTGCTGGGCTCGGTCGTCAGCGCGAGGTGGGCGAGTCCGAGCCTGCGGGATCGCTGACCTCGGGCTCGCTCGACTCGCCCTCCCACGGCTGGGCCGCGCGCTTGGCGTGCTTGGCGAAGGAGCGGAGCAGGAAGTACAGCCCGACGCCGAGGGCCGCCACGATCCCCAGCGCGAGCCACCCGGGGCGCACGATGTTCGGGTCGAGACCACGGTCCCCCGCGGCGACGAGGGCTGACGTCAGCTGGGCGTGCATGAGGCGATCCTACGCCGTGGCGTCGCGGGCGTAGCGGGCCGGCGGCGTCCCGACGACCGCCGTGAACGCCCGGACGAGATGCGCCTGGTCGCTGAAGCCGAGGTCGGCGGCGAGCCCGGCCCAGTCGACGTCGCCCCCGGCGTGGGCCACGGCGGCCGCGTCGAGCAGCCGGAACCGCTGGACGACCCACTTGGGACCGATGCCGACGTACTCGCTGAAGCGACGCTGGAGGGTCCGCAGCTGGACGCCGGCACGCTCGGCCACCTGTTCGGCCCGCACCAGCGTGGGATCGTCCTCGATCTCGCGCATGAGCCGCGCGAGCTCGACGCCCAGTGGGTCGGGCTCGGCACCGACGGCGTCGAGCAGGCCGACCATGTGTGTCGCGAGCGCCTCGTCGGTCTGCCCGGGCTCCAGCATCCGCCGGGCGGCGGTGTGGTCGTCCACGGGGAGCAGGTCGCCGAGCGGCACGACGCGGTCGGAGATCTCGGCCAGGCTTCGCCTCAGGACCGCACGGAACCCGGCGGGCACGAACGCAGCGCCGACCACCTGGCCCTCGCCGACGAGTCGGCGCTCGAACGGGCGACGGCTCAGCCCGTGGACGAGGACGCGGGGGCGCCCCTGCCACTGCTCGGCAGCGAGGTGCACGACCGGCTGCGGGATGACCTGCTGGACGTGGGGCTCGGCGCACCGCCACCGCACGGTCCACACGTAGTCGACCAGGGGCGCCCACGACTCGGGCGGCGCGAGTCGCCCGATCGCGATGTCGGGTGCAGCGCCGGGACGGAGGATGGCGGCCTGGCCACGACCACGCGGACTGTCGCGTTTGTTCAAGACGTGCCCTGCCGTCCGCGTGAACATGGAGTCATGAGCAGATCACATCACGCCACGGCGACCTTTCAGGTGACCTCGTGGGAGGAGACCGTCCTCGCGAACGTCGACGGCACCACGACCGAGATCCAGGGCATCGAGTACCCGTCGCGCGGGTTCAGCCGTGCCGAGGTGACCTACAGCTACACGGGTGACCTCGAGGGCACCGGGTCCCTGACCTACCTGATCGCCTACCGCGCTGGGGAGACCGCGCCCGGCTTCGCGTTCGAGCACGTCGTCGGCTCGCTCGGCGGGCACGACGGGTCGTTCGTGCTGCAGCACGTCGGCGAGCACGACGAGCAGGGCGTGCGCATGACGCTCACGATCGTCGAGGGCTCCGGGACCGGCGGACTCGCCACGATCCGCGGCGAGGGCGAGGTCACGCTCGGTGGCCACAGCGACGACGGCTACCCCATCACGCTCGACTACGACCTCTGACCCGGACCCGAGATGTGCGCCACCATGCACCGAATCGCGGCGCGATTCGGTGCATGGTGGCGCAAATCTCGGCTGAGGGCGGGGCGGGGGCGGGGCTAGCGGAGGCCCGCGAAGAGGTCGTCCTCGGGCAGGGTCGTCTCGACGGTGCTCCTGACGAGCTCGAAGTCCTCGGTGGGCCAGGCCTCGCGCTCGATGTCGCGCGGCAGCGCGAACCAGAAGCCGTCCGGGTCGATCTGCGTCGCGTGCGCCAGCAGCGCCTGGTCGCGGACCTCGAAGTAGTCACCGCACTCGACGCGCGTCGTCAACCGCTTCTCGCGCTCGGGGTCGAGCTTCCAGTCCTCGAATCGCTCCACGTACGGGCTCTCGATGCCGTGCTGCTCCAGCACCTCCTTGATGCGCTGGATGCGCGCGTAGGACCAGCCGTGGTGGTAGTAGAGCTTCGCGACCTGCCACGGCTCCCCCAGCTCGGGGTAGCGCTCGGGGTCCGCCGCCGCCTCGTAGGCGTAGACGCTGATCTCGTGGCACTTGATGTGGTCGGGGTGGGGGTAGCCGCCGTTCTCGTCGTACGTCGTGAGCACGTGCGGTCGCTGCTCACGGATCAGGCGCACCAGCGGCGCGGCCGCCTCCTCGAGCGGCACGAGCCCGAAGCACCCCTGCGGAAGCGGTGGCTTCGGGTCGCCCTCCGGCCAGCCGGAGTCGACCCAGCCGAGCCAGTCCTGGGTGACGCCGAGGATCTCGCGGGCACGGTTCATCTCCTCGCGCCGGATCTCGGTGATGAGCTCTGGGTTCTCGACGATGCCCGGGTGGTCGAAGCTCGGGTTGAGGACGCTGCCGCGCTCCCCGCCCGTGCACGTCACGACGTGGACATCGACCCCCTCGGCGACGTAGCGCGCCGTCGAGGCCGCCCCCTTGCTCGACTCGTCGTCGGGGTGAGCGTGCACGTGCATCAGCCGCAGTCGTCCATCCACGATTGCCATTATTCCTGCCACGGCGGGATGACTCACGCCTCGGGTCGCTGCCATGCTCCGGGGCATGACCACACCCACCGTCGTCGTCACCGGCGCCTCGACCGGGATCGGCCGCGCGATCGTCGAGCTCCTGGCCTCCCGCGACGTCCGTGTCGTCGCCGCGGTCCGCGACCTGTCCACCGTCCTCGAGCACCCGCTCGTGACCGGGGTGCGCCTCGACGTCACCGACCACGAGGAGGCGCGCGCCGCCGCCGAGGTCGTCGACGAGCTCGTCGGCGCCGACGGGCTCCACGGCCTGGTGAACAACGCCGGGATCGCGGTCGGCGGACCCCTGGAGTTCGTCGACGTCGACGACGTCCGCCGCCAGCTCGAGGTCAACGTCGTGGCCCAGGTGGGCGTCACCCAGGCGTTCCTCCCCCTGCTGCGCCGCCGCGGCAAGGGGGCGCGCCTGGTCTTCACGAGCTCGATCGGCGGCCGTGTCGCAGGTCCGTTCATCGGGCCCTACTCGGCCTCGAAGTTCGCGCTCAACGGCCTGGCCGAGGCCTGGCGACGCGAGCTGCTCCCCTGGGGCATCGAGGTCAGCACGCTCGCGCCGGCGACCGTCGCCACCCCGATCTGGGACAAGGCGACGAGCGAGATCGACGCGATCGTCGAGACGATGCCGGACGAGGCGCACGAGCACTACGGCAGCGCGATCGCGGGCATGCGACGCATGATCGAGGGGGCCGACGGTGTCGGCATCCCGGCGTCGAAGGTCGCCGAGGCCGCGCACCACGCCCTGTTCTCGCGGCGCCCACGCGCCGAGTACCTGCCCGGGACCGAGGCGAAGGTCGCAGCTCTGGCCTCGACGATCCTGCCCACCCGGGCCCTCGACCGTGTCATCCACAAGCGCTACGAGGACTGAGGGACCACGTCTCGCACCCCACCTGAGACACTGACGGGGTGTCGACCGACCTCACCGCCCGCTACGGGACCCGCCGCCGTCCGCGCTGGACCTGGTGGGTCGTCGCGGTCGTCGGCGTCGGCGCCGGTGTCGCCTGGGCCGCGTGGGTGGCGTTCCAGCCACGCCCCGTGACGGCCACGGTGTGGGGCTACGACGTGCAGAGCGACACGCGGACCGTCGTCACCCTCGACGTCCGTCGCAGCGACGACGACCCCGCACGCTGCACCGTCTACGTGCAGGCCGAGGACCACGGCGTCGTGGGTGAGCGGACGATCGACGTCCCCCCGAGCGGCCGCGAGGTCACGCGCGTCAGGATCCCCGTCGAGACCGAGAGGCGAGGCGTCAACGGCATCCTGCGGACGTGTGAAACCACCGGCTGAGTGCTAGCATCGAAACTTCACCCCGGGCACACGCCCGGGGTGCGGTACGTCGAAGGAGAGCCAGGATGACGCAGCCCGTCGAGACCATCTGGGTCACCCAGGAGGCCTATGAGCGCCTCCAGGAGGAGCTGGCCAACCTCAAGGACGTCGTCATGCCCGACATCACCGCCAAGATCGCGGCCGCGCGCGAGGAGGGCGACCTCAAGGAGAACGGTGGCTACCACGCCGCCCGCGAGGAGCAGGGCAAGACCAACGCCCGCATCCAGCAGCTCGAGGACATGCTCCGGCGCGCCGAGGTCGGCGAGAAGCCTGCCGACGACGGCGTGGTCGAGGCGGGCATGAAGGTCACCATCAGGTTCAAGGGCGACTCCGACACCGAGACCTTCCTGCTCGGCTCCCGCGAGCTGCTGAGCCTCGACAGCGCGGTCGACCTCGACGTCTACTCGCCCACCTCGCCCCTCGGCTCGGCCATCCTGGGCAAGAAGTCCGGCGACGAGGCGTCCTACGAGGCGCCCAACGGCAGCACGATCACCGTCGAGGTCGTCGAGGCCAAGCCGTTCTGACCTCGAGGCACCCTCGCGTGCAGGCGTCCGTCGTGCGCACCTACTGATCGGGCGTTCAACAGACTCCCCTAGACTCGGCTCGCAGTTCTGCACCGAGTGCGAGGAGACGTCGTGACCCAGCCCCTGAGCAAGGTGCTCATCGCCAACCGTGGCGAGATCGCCGTGCGCGTCGTGCGCGCCTGCAAGGACGCCGGCATCGCCAGCGTGGCCGTGTACGCCGAGCCGGACCGTGACGCGTTGTTCGTCCGCCTGGCCGACGAGGCCTACTCGCTCGAGGGCGCGACCCCGGGCGACTCCTACCTCTCGATCGAGAAGATCGTGGCGGTCGCGCAGAAGTCCGGCGCCGACAGCGTGCACCCGGGGTACGGCTTCCTCGCCGAGAACGCCGACTTCGCCCAGGCCGTCATCGACGCGGGGCTCATCTGGATCGGCCCGCCGCCGTCGGCCATCGAGGCCCTCGGCGACAAGGCCAAGGCCAAGCAGATCGCCGAGCGCGCCGACGCGCCGCTCGCCCCCGGGACCAAGGACCCGGTCAAGGACGCCGACGAGATCGTCGCGTTCGCCCAGGAGAACGGTCTGCCCGTCGCGATCAAGGCGGTCTTCGGCGGCGGCGGCCGCGGCCTCAAGGTCGCCCGCACGCTCGAGGAGATCCCCGAGCTGTACGAGTCGGCGACCCGCGAGGCCGTCGCGGCGTTCGGCCGCGGCGAGTGCCTCGTCGAGAAGTTCCTCGACAGGCCCCGCCACGTCGAGACGCAGTGCCTCGCCGACAGCCACGGCAACGTCGTCGTCGTCTCGACCCGCGACTGCTCGTTGCAGCGTCGCCACCAGAAGCTCGTCGAGGAGGCGCCCGCACCGTTCCTGAGCGAGGACCAGCTGGAGCGCCTCTACGCCTCGTCGAAGGCCATCCTCAAGGAGGCGGGCTACGTCGGCGCCGGGACGTGCGAGTTCCTCGTCGCGCGCGACGGCACGATCAGCTTCCTCGAGGTCAACACGCGTCTCCAGGTCGAGCACTGCGTGTCCGAGGAGGTCACGGGCATCGACCTCGTGCGCGAGATGTTCCGCGTCGCCGCCGGCGAGGAGCTCGGCTACGAGGATCCCGAGATCATCGGCCACTCGATCGAGTTCCGCATCAACGCCGAGGACGGCGGCCGTGGCTTCCTGCCCGCTCCGGGCACCCTGACGCGCTGGTCGCCCCCGAGCGGCCCGGGCGTCCGACTGGACGGTGGCTACGAGGAGGGTGAGACCGTGCCGGGCGCGTTCGACTCCCTCGTCGCCAAGCTCATCGTGACCGGTCGCACCCGCCAGCAGGCCATCGAGCGCTCCCGTCGCGCCCTCGACGAGTTCGTCGTCGACGGCATGCCGACCGTCATCCCGTTCCACCGCGACGTGCTCGACAACCCTGCGTACAACGCGAGCGAAGGCTCGTTCGACGTCTACACGACGTGGATCGAGACCGACTACGACAACCAGCTCGAGCCCTACTCGGGTGCCGCCGAGGGTGCGGATCCCGCCGAGCGGGAACGCGTCGTCGTCGAGGTCGGCGGCAAGCGGCTCGAGGTCGTGCTGCCCGAGGGCCTCGGCGCCGTCGCAGCGGTCGCGGGTGGCGGCAAGAAGGCCGCCAAGAAGCGCAAGGCCGGCGGAGGTGGCGCTGCCGTCAGCGGCGACACCCTGACCTCGCCCATGCAGGGCACCGTCGTCAAGCTCGCCGTCGAGGAGGGCCAGGAGGTCGCCGAGGGCGAGCTCGTGCTCGTCATCGAGGCCATGAAGATGGAGCAGCCCATCAACGCCCACAAGGCGGGCACCGTCACCGGTCTCGAGGCCGAGGTCGGGGCCACGCTCGGCGCCGGCGCCGTCATCGCCACCATCGCCGACTGACGCTCAGGCCCGGCCCGCGGTCCTGAGCCTGTCGAAGGGTCGACGCCTCCAGAAGGCTCAGGGACCCGGGCGCCTCAGAAGCCGAACCAGTCCGACTTGAGGCCGAACGCCCAGCGCACGTCGCTGCCGGTCACGGTGCGACTACCCTTCGACCCGGAGATCGTGACCGAGACCGCACGACCGCCCATGGCTCCGTGGCCGTTGCGCTTGGTCACCGTGATGGTCCGCGGCGTGCCGATCGAGGGGTAGGCCGAGCGGATGCGCGAGACGGGCACCTTGACGCTCCACGAGTGGTTCGTGTTGCTGCTGATGCCGTCCCAGGCGTCGCTGACGGCCTTGAGGTAGGGCTGCGAGCCCTTGTTGGTGTAGCCACCGGACGATGCCGAGAACTGCGTGAAGGCGAGCTTGCCCTGGTACGTCAAGACCTTGCGCGCGGTCTGCGACACGGCCTCGTTGCTGCGCGACGACTCCGCGCCGACGCCGCCGTAGACCTGACAGCTCGTGGTGTCGCAGATGTCGTACCAGCCGCTGCTGCCCATCGTGCGGGCACCGTAGGTGCGTGCGGCGACCGCCTGGGCACGCACGGCGTCGAGGTTCCAGCTCGACGGCATCTCGCGGGCCACGACGCCTCGCGTGTAGTCGTCGATCGGCAGGACGTTGACCGTGCGACGCACGGTCGACGTCGACGACGGTCGCGCCGCCCGCACCTTGTAGCGGTAGGTCGCGCTGCGCCCGCCCGGCAGCAGCACCTTGAGGGTCGGTGCCGCGAAGTCCGCCGAGCCGGCCCACGTCATGGACCGGAACGTGTGCCACGAGGAGCCGGTCTTGTAGCGCAGCACCGAGCGGCGACGGTCCGACGAGGTCGGCTCGATCCGCCAGGCGGAGATCGCGCCCGTGCTGGCCCTCGTGGGCAGCGAGGTCTTGCTCGAGCCGCGCACGAACGTCAGGCCGGATCGCCCGGCGACCGCGGTGGAGCCGTCGTCGTCGGCCGTGACGTGCACCCGGATGTAGCCCGACGTCGTCGACAGCTTCGTGCCCGGGTAGTACTTCGCGAGGATCTGCGACCAGGTCGCGCCGCGATCGGCACCACCGCGGGCGCCCCACTGGCTCATGCCGATGCCGTGACCGTAGCCGTGCCCCTTGAGCGTGATCGAGCTCGCGGACCCGATCGACTTCTTGTTCGTCGAGCTCGCCGTGCCCGTCGTGGAGGTCTTGACGGCGCCGGACCAGGGCGAGAGGGCCTCGTTCGTCGTGGAGTGCTTGATCACGACGCGCACGTAGTGGGTCGTGCCGGCGTGCTTCAGGCCCGTCACCGTGCCCTTGCTCGTCGAGAACGCCACGAACTTCGAGCTCGCGAACGACGACGTGCGCGACACCTGCACGACGTACTTCTTGGCACCGGTCGTGCCCGCCCAGTCGAGGGAGAGCGATGACGACGTCCGCTTCGTGACCGTGAGACCGGTCGGCGCGGCCCATCGGTACGTGGCAGCGCTGCGGACGGCCGAGTAGTCGCTGCGTAGCGCCGAGGTGCTGCTGTCACGGACGGCCACGCGGGCGTAGTACCTGGTGTTCGCGCTGAGTCCCGTCAGGCTCGCGGCGCTCGTCGACACGACCTTGGTCGAGGGGTTGCTCATCGAGGCGCTGCGCGAGTACTGCACGACGTACTTCGACGCACCGGAGACGGGCGCCCAGTCCAGGTCGATGCTCCGACTCATGCGCTTGGTGACCGTGAGGCCCGTCGGCGTCGCCAGCTTGGCCGGCGTCCCGGTTCCCGGGGACGTGGTCTTGGCCGACATGCGGCGCGCGACCGCGTCGCGCATGTCGTTCACGACCCACGAGTAGGCCTTGGCGCCGGGGCACTCGGTGGCGACGACGTTGCGGTGCCCGGAGATGCGGTTGAGTCGCAGGCCCCCGATGCTGAACGTCCCCTTGGCCGGGATCCCGGCACGCGAGAAGCGCCACGCCACGAGGTCGTCGGCGGCAGCCTTCATGGCGCTCGACGGTGCCGTGCTGCTGAACGTGCCCATGAGCGAGACACCGATCATGCGCTCGTTGACCGCGCCGTTGCCGGCGTGTGCCGCGCGGACCATCTTGGTGATGCCGCCGGAACGACCCTCGAAGATCTGTCCGAAGCGGTCGACGAGGAAGTTGTAGCCGATGTCGCACCAGTTGCGCGCGTTCATGTGGTAGCTCTGCGCGGCCTTGACGATGCTGGCCGACTGGGACTTGGAGTAGGTGTTGCTGCCGACCGTGTGGTGCACGACCGCACCCAGCGTCGACTTGCCGTAGCGCGGGCTGTCGCAGCCGCTGTTCGGCCGCGCGTTCCACGACGCACGCGAGATGATCCGGGGCTGGCGCACCGTGGCTGCCGTCGGCGTGACGTCGGGCGTGCTGCCCGGGTCGATGGTCGCGAGTCGAAGACCCTGGACCTTCGTCGGCGTCTTCGACAGGACCCGCACGGCGGCGCCGTCGGCCTCGTCGACCCACTGCGGCTCGGTGCCCTCGCGACCGCCCTCCCCGGGGGCGTGGTCGATGTGCAGCTCGGTCCACGGCGACCAGGAGCCGTCGGTCCGGTGCCAGCGGACCTCGACGAGCGACTCCCCGGCCGTCTCGCGCAGCCCGCTGTCCCACGTGACCCCGAGCATGCTGAACGGCTTGAGGCCGGTGCGCTGCGTCGACGCCACGACGAGACCGGACGTCAGCTCGTCGTCGGAGTGCGTCCCGGCACTGGCCTCCTCCTCGCCGGAGAGGCGTTCCTGCGGCTGCTCCTTCGCGGTCTCGCGCAGCGGCACGGTGTGCTCGTCGACGGTCGCCGGGGTGTTCTTGACCTCGACGTGCTCGGTGGGCTGGGTGCCAGGACCGGCGACGAGGCCAGCGGCGAGGACGCCGAAGACGGCGACGAGCGGCAGGGCGCGCCGAGTCGTGCTCCAGATGCGCATGGGGGAAGTCCGATCATGTGACGGGTGTGGCGTCTGTGACTGACGATTATGGGCACACGAATCGAGGCCGGTCCAGCGGTTCGGGACTGACCTGCAGAACTACAGTCGTGTCATTTCCGCAGGTCAGGGCCGGTTCGCATCAGGGCCGGTGCAGGCGACGCGCCGCCTCGGCCACCGACCCCGACACCGAGGGGTAGACGGTGAACGCGTCGGCGACCTGGTCGACCGTGAGCGACGCGGAGACCGCGAGCGAGATGGAGTGGATCAGCTCGCTGGCGCGCGGTCCGACCACGACGCCTCCGATCACGACGCCCATGCCGCGCCGCGCGAACAGCTTGACGAACCCGTGGTGGACGCCCTGCATCTTCGCGCGCGCGTTCGAGGCCAGGGGCAGCATCGCGACGTCGGCCTGCAGCTCCAGCTCCTCGATCTGACGCTGGGACAGCCCGACCGTCGCGATCTCGGGCGAGGTGAAGATGTTGCTCGAGACGTCGTCGAGGTCGAGCGGCCGGACGGCGTCGCCGAGCAGGTGCGCCATCGCGATACGGCCCTGCTGCGCCGCGACCGAGGCCAGCATCAGCACCCCCGTGCAGTCCCCCGCCGCGTAGACGCCGGGGACGCTCGTGCGCGAGACCTTGTCGACCTCGACGAATCCTGCGTCGTCCAGGCGGACGCCGACGTCCTCGAGACCGAGGCCGGCGGTGTTCGGGATCGAGCCGAGCGCGAGCAGGCAGTGCGATCCCTCGACGGTCCGACCGTCGGTGAGGGTCACGAGCACGCCGTCGTCGGTGCGCTCGACCGAGGCCATCCGCGAACGGCCCAGCACGGTCATGCCACGCTCGCGGAAGACGTCCTCGATGAGGTTGGCGGCGTCCTCGTCCTCGCCGGGCAGCACCTGGTCGCGGCTGGAGATGAGCGTGACCTTCGCCCCGAGGTTCATGTACGCCGACGCGAACTCCGCGCCGGTCACACCCGACCCCACGACGATCAGGTGCTCGGGGAGCGACTTCATGTCGTACAGCTGGGTCCAGGTGAGGATGCGCTCGCCGTCCGGCCGTGCCGTGGGCAGCTCCCGGGGCGTCGCGCCCGTGGCGAGCAGCACGACGTCGGCGTCGAGGGTGCGCTCCTCCCC
>JALRCA010000114.1 GCA_023257515.1 Aeromicrobium sp. | reverse complement strand
CGTGACGATCCCGGGCGCAATCGCGCGAATTCCGCCCGGGATCGTCACGCTCAGCGGGTGGGTGAGGGGTGGGTCCGGCGTGGGTCGGGGATGGATGAGGGTGCTGGGGACGGTGGGGTCGGCAGACTGAGGAGATGTTCGAGGGGTTCCACGACGAGGTCGTCGACGTCGGCCATGCGCACATCGCGACTCGGCACGCGTCGCACGGCGGACCAGCGGTGCTGCTGCTGCACGGCCATCCGCGGACGTCGGCCACGTGGCACCGCGTCGCGCCACGTCTGGTCGCGGACGGGTTCGACGTGGTGTGCCCCGACCTGCGCGGCTACGGACGCTCGCAGGGTCCCGAGCCCACGACCGACCACTCGGCCCACTCCAAGCGCGCCGTCGCCCAGGACATGGTCCGCGTCATGAGCCACCTCGGCCACGAGCGGTTCGCCGTCGTCGGGCACGACCGTGGCAGCTACGTCGCCACGCGGCTCGCGCTCGACCACCCGGACCGGGTCACGTCGCTCGCCGTGCTGGACGGCATCCCGCTGTCGGAGCACGTCGCCCGCGCCGACCGCCGGTTCGCCCGTGACTGGTGGCACTGGTTCTTCTTCGCCCAGTCCGAGGTCCCGGAGCGGGTGATCCTCGCCGACCCGGCCGCCTGGTACGCGGGCGACCCGGCGGTCATGGGGGAGGAGAACCACCGCGAGATGCGCGCGGCGACGTCTCGACCCGAGGTCGTCCGCGCGATGCTCGAGGACTACCGTGCCGGCCTCACGATCGACCTCGAGCACGAGAGAGCCGACCGGGACGCTGGACGGCGACTGTCGATGCCCGTCCTGGCGCTGTGGTCGGCCCGGGACGACCTGGCCGACCTCCACGGTGATCCCCGCAGGATCTGGCGCGACTGGGCGGACGACGTCTCGGGTGGTCCGATCGACAGCGGCCACCACATGGCCGAGGAGGCACCGGTCGAGCTCGCCGAAGCCCTGGCGAGCTCCCTGCGCCGAGGATGACGCTCAGTCGTCCTCGGGGCTGAGCTCGTCGACGACCAGCCGGTCGCGGTCGACGAAGCCCGTGCGGAACGCGGCGCGGCCGACCATGTGCGCCGAGACGGGTGCCGTGAGCAGCTGGAACACCGCGACGAGCGCGAGCGTCACGCCCACCCCGACGGACTGCAGCCGGAGCCCGAGGCCGAGCAGCACCAGCAGCAGCCCGAGCGTCTGGGGCTTGGTGGCGGCGTGCATCCGCATGAGCACCTCGGGGAACCGCACCAGGCCGATGCCGGCGACGAGCGCGAGCGTGGAGCCGGCGACGAGGCACAGGCCGGCGACGACGTCGATCACGGGTCCTCCCTGCGGTCGATGTCGCGCGCGGCGAACCGCGCGATGCTCACCGAGCCGAGGAAGCCCACGAGCGCGAGCGCCACGAGGATCGGCACGGTCGAGTCGTCGCGCCACACCGCGGCGGAGATGCCCACCCCACCGATGCTGGCGGCGACCAGCACGTCGGTCGCGACGGTGCGGTCGAGCATGGTCGGACCGCGCACGATGCGCACGACGCAGAGCAACCCGGTCAGGGCGAGCACCACGGCACACACCAGGCCGACGACCTCGAAGAACGTCACGGCGCCACCGCCTCCTGGTAGGACGCGAGGTCACCCGAGCACGCCAGGGCCCGGACGACGCGGCGCTCCTGGGCGAGCACGTCACGTCGTGCCCGCTCGATGCGCTCGGGCGACCTCGCGTCGAGGACGTGCAGGAACACGTCGCCCGTCGAGTCGTCGAGCTCGATGAGCAGCGAGCCCGGAACGAGCGACACGAGCTCGGACGTGATGGTCATGATGAGCTCCGAGCTGCAGCTGAGCCGCACCCGGACGACGGCGCTCGGCGGTGGCGCCTGCGGCCGGACGGCCAGCCACCCGACCTCGACGCTCGCGCGCACGAGGTCGTAGAGGAAGACCGCGACGAGCACCGCGAGCGGCCACGGTCGCACGGTCCAGCGCCACCCGGTCGGCGGGAACGGGAACACGGCGAGCACCGCGACACTCGTGACGACGCCGCCGATCACGAGCCAGGGCGTGACGTCCCCCCACAGGAGCAGCCACACGAGGGTCAGCGCGACGATGACGGGCAGGCGCATCAGCGATCATCCCCCAGCACCGCGGTGACGTAGGGCGTGCGCTGGACGAGCTCGTCGGCGGCGCGCTCGGTGTAGGAGAACAGGGGACCGGCCGCCACGGTGAGCCCGACCGACACGAGCACGAGGGCGAGCGTCGGCAACGCCATGCCGAGCGGCAGTCGCTGCTTCTCGGCGACGGCCTGCAGCCCCACGCCGCGCCCGTGCATCGACCCCGCCGCCGAGGACTCGTCGTCGTCCGCGTCCTCGGCCGGCTGCCAGAACGCGCGGTTCCAGACCTTCGCGATCGCGTAGAGGGTGAGCAGGCTCGTGGCGATCGAGGCGGCGACGGCCAGGATCGCGAGCCAGTCACCGGCGGCGATGCCGGCCTGCGCGAGCGCGAGCTTGCCGAGGAACCCCGAGAACGGCGGGATGCCCGCGAGGTTCATGGCGGGCACGAAGAACATGACCGACAGCACCGGTGCCGCGCGCGCGAGACCGCCGAGCCGGTCGAGGTTCGTCGAGCCGCTGCGGTACTCGATGAGTCCGGCGACGAGGAACAGCACGGTCTGCACGGTGATGTGGTGGACGATGTAGAAGATCGCCCCCGCGAGACCGAGCGGCGAGGCCAGCGCGACGCCGAGCAGCATGAAGCCGATGTGGCTCACGAGCGTGAACGACAGGACTCGTTTGACGTCGGACTGCGCGACGGCGCCGAGGATCCCGATCACCATCGTGAGGGTCGCGGCCCACAGCAGCAGGGTGCGCAGGTCGCTGTCGGGGAACAGCAACGTCTGGGTGCGGACGATCGCGTAGATGCCCACCTTGGTGAGCAGGCCCGCGAACACGGCGGTGACGGGCGCCGGCGCCGTCGGGTAGGAGTCCGGCAGCCACGCCGACAGCGGGAACACCGCGGCCTTGATGCTGAACGTCACGAGCAGCAGGAGCTGCAGGACGCGCGCCACGTCGGGAGGCAGGTCCTGGATGCGGTCGGCGAGCGAGGCGAGGTCGACCGTGCCGGTCGCGGCGTACACGCACGCGATCGAGAGCAGGAAGATGATCGAGCTGACGAGGCTCACGACGATGTAGATCGTCCCGGCCCGCACCCGCGCGTCGGTGCCGCCGAGGGTGATGAGGACGTAGCTCGAGGCGAGCAGCACCTCGAACCCGACGAACAGGTTGAACAGGTCGCCCGACAGGAACGCGTTCGAGACCCCGGCGCTCAGCACGAGGTAGGTCGGGTGGAAGACCGACAGCGGGGTGTCGCGTCCGAACTCGACGATGCCCTGGCCGAACGAGTACAGCAGGACGCACAGGGTCACGACGGTCGAGACGAGCAGCATGAGCGACGCGAGACGATCGGCCACGAGCGAGATGCCGATGTCGGCCGGCCAGCCGCCGACGTGGACCGCCTGCGGTCCGTGCCGATCGGCGTGCACCAGCAGCACGACGGCGGTGGCGACCACGATCGCCAGGACCGCGACGCTCACGACGCGCTGCGCACGGGCCGAGCGGCCCAGCACGAGGCACAGACCTGCTCCGAGCAGCGGCAGGATGACGGGGACGAGGACGAGCTGGTTCATGCGGGGTCCGACCCCTCCTCGTCGGGGACGTCGGTGTCGGCCTCGTCGAACGTCGCCGACGTGTCGTCGAGCTCCGCGCGTCGACGCACCAGGTCGTCCTCGAGGTCGTCCTGCACGTCGTCGTGACCGAACAGCTGCCACGAGCGGTACGCCAGGGCGAGACCGAACGCGGTGACGCCGAGCGTGATGACGATCGCGGTCAGCGCCATCGCCTGGGGCAGGGGATCGCTCATCGGATCGTCACTCGCCCCGATGAGCGGGGGTGACCCGGCGGCACCCGAGGCGATGAGGAACAGCACGTTGACACCGTTCCCGATCAGCACGAAGCCCACCAGGATCCGCGTCAGGCTGCGCTCCAGCACGAGCGTGACCCCGCACCCGACGAGCACGCCGACCACCACCACCAGCACGACGTTCACGCTCATGCTGCGCCCTCCCTGGGAAGTTCGGGAGCGTAGGTCGTCCGCTGCATGAGAGCGGTGTCGTGGTTCGCTCGCTGGCGCTCGCTCATGCGGCGGCCTCCCTGGGAAGTTCGGGAGCGTAGGTCGTCCGCCGCATGAGGGCGGTGTCGTGGTTCGCTCGCTGGCGCTCGCTCATGCGGCGGCCTCCTCCGCCTCGGCCCGCTCGCGCTGCTTGTCGATGCCGCCGCCGAGGGAGCGGAGGACGTCGAGCGCGAGACCGATCACCACGAGGTAGACGCCGACGTCGAAGAACACCGAGGTGACGAGGTGCAGGGTGCCGAGCACCGGCACGTCGATGTCGACGATCGCGCTCTGCAGCACGCCGCCGCCGAGCAGCGTCGGCAGCAGTCCGGCGAGGGCTGCGACCGCCAGGCCGAGGCCCAGCACGGTGCCCGCGTCGATCGGCGCGGCCGCGTCGAGCTCACGACGCCCGCCGGCGAGGTAGCGGACCATGAGCGCCAGCCCGGCGACGAGACCACCGGCGAATCCGCCGCCGGGATCGTTGTGGCCCGCCAGCATGAGGTAGACCGAGAAGACGATCAGGCCGTGGAACACGAGGCGCGTGACGACCTCGAAGACCGTCGACCTACGGGTGTCGGGCAGCGTCCGGGCCGCCGTGAGAGCGCCGTCCGCGTTGGCCGCGGGCCGGCGGGCGCGCCGGGCGCTGCGGTGGGAGGTGGCGCGGTCGGTCAGGAGGAAGATCAGGCTCGCGACACCGGTGGCCGCGACGACCAGCACGGACAGCTCGCCGAGCGTGTCCCAGGCGCGGATGTCGACGAGCGTCACGTTGACGATGTTCTTGCCGCCGCCGTACTCGTAGGCGGGCCCGGCGAACAACGGCCCGATCGGGTCCGCCGTGCGCGCCCCGGCGGCCAGGAGGGCGAACCCGGCCACCGCGACACCCGAGAGGACACCGAGCCCGATGCGCAGGAAGCGCGTCGTCGTGAACGGTCGGTCGCTGAAGAAGGGCGGCAGCCGTCGCATGACGAGGACGAAGGTGACGAGCATGAACGTCTCGACGAGCACCTGCGTGAGGGCGAGGTCGGGGGCGCCGTGGGCCACGAACAGCAGGGCGGTGCCGTAGCCCGTGACGCCGAGCAGCAGCACGGCACGCAGGCGGCGCCGGGAGCGGACCGTCAGCACCGCGCCCACCACCATGAGCACGGCGACGGCGACCTGCAGCACGTTGTCGGGTCCGCGGACGCTGATGTCGCCCCAGGCCATGAGCAGCGCGGTGCCCGGGACGACGACGAGCACGACCATGACGACGGCCAGGTAGAACGGCAGCGAGCCGCGCTGCGTGCGACCCGTGACCTCGACCGACAGGCGGTCGACGGCTCGGACGACCGCGTGGTAGCTGCGCTCGGCGTCCGGCACGTGCAGGCCGTCGACGAAGCGCTGCTGGGCTGCCGCGACCTGGCGACGCGCGAGCCACAGGCCGATGCCTCCGACGATCGCCACCCCCGACAGCAGCAGCGGCAGGGTGAAGCCGTGCCACAGCGTCAGGACGGGCTCGTGGGCGCCCTCGGGCAGCTGGTCCGAGAACGTGGCGAGGCGCTCGGTGAGCGGCTTCCCGGTGAACCCGGCCACGAGCCCGAGGGCCGCGAGCAGGACGGGCGCGGCGACGAACCCGGCGGCCGGGCGGTCGATCGCGGGCTCCGGGACGTCGCGGACGCCGAACGCCCCCCACACGAACCGGGCGGTGTAGGCGACCGTCAGGACCGAGCCGAGCACGAGTCCGACCAGGGCGACGTCTCCCCACGCGCCCAGGTCGGCGTCCTGACCGAGGTCCGCGAACGCCGCGAGCGCCGCTTCCTTGGCGGTGAACCCGAGCAGGGGCGGGAGCCCGGCCATGGACGCGGCCGCGAGCACGGCGGCGACGGCCAGCACGGGCAGCCGCCGGGTCAGCCCCGTGAGCTCGCGCAGGTCGCGCGTCCCGGTCGAGCGGTCGATGACCCCGACGACGAGGAACAGGGTCGCCTTGAACAGGGCGTGGGCGCACACCAGGCCGAGACCGGCGAGCAGCGCCGCACGGGTGCCCGCGCCGATGACCGCGATCAGGAACCCGAGCTGGCTGACGGTGCCGTAGGCGAGGAGCAGCTTGATGTCGTGCTGGCGGAGCGCCCGCAGGCCACCGATCACCATGGTCGTGAGACCCAGGACGAGGAGCACGGGACGCCACCCGGGGGTCGCCGCGAACGCCGGGGCGAGCAGCGCCACGAGGTAGACCCCCGCCTTCACCATGGCGGCGGCGTGCAGGTAGGCGCTGACCGGGGTGGGGGCGGCCATCGCGCCCGGCAGCCAGAAGTGGAACGGCACGAGCGCCGACTTGCTGAGGGCTCCCACCAGGACGAGCATCACGGCGACCGTCGTGGCGGCTCCGGTGGGTGGTGCCGCGACGATCTCGGACAACCGGCTCGTGCCGGCCTCGCGCCCGAGCACGACGAAGCCGACCAGCATCGCGAGGCCACCGAACGTGGTGACCAGCAGCGCGTTCATGGCGGCGCGACGGTTCGCGCGGCGCTCCGGGTTGTGCCCGATCAGCAGGAACGACAGGACGGTCGTCAGCTCCCAGAACACGTAGAGCACGTAGAGGTTGTCGGCCAGGACGAGGCCGAGCATGGCGCCGGCGAATCCGATGAGGACTCCGGAGAAGCGCCAGATCTCGGGATCGCCCGCGCGGAAGTACCACGCGCAGTAGGCGAGCACGAGGGCCCCGACCCCCGTGACGACCAGGGCCATGACACCGCTCAGGGGCGTGATGGCGAGGTCGACGTCGAGCCCGAGGCCGGGGATCCAGGTCCACCTGGTGGCGTGGATGGCGCCGCCCGACGTGACGTCGCCGACCGGACCGAGGAGCCACACGAACGAGCCGAGCGGCACGAGGGCCAGCGCCAGGAAGGCGCGGCGGTCGAGCAGACGCGTCAGCGCGGGGGCGACGGCTGCGGCGAGGAAGTGCAGCGCGACGAGCCCGATCATGAGTGCCTCCACCCTATCGGTCGTGTGGCTGCGTCCGTGCGGAGTCCGGCGTTCGCGAGACAGGACGCCGGCCGGGGCGCACCATGGAGGTCGGTCCGCAGGGAGAGCGGGCCGGATCCTGGGAGGAACCATGCACCGCACCGCCGTGCGGGGCGCGACGCTCGCGTGCGTCGGCGTCCTGCTGACGTCGCTCGCCACCGGGCCCGCCGTCGCGGGAGGGCCGCCCGTGCCGTTCCCCAGCAGCCCCCGGGGTCTGACGTCCTCCCACCCGACGCCGAGCCCGATCGACCCGGTGCCGCGCTACCAGGGTCAGGTCGCCTGCCAGCCCGTCACGACGAGGCCCGGCGTCGCGAAGCTGCGCAGCCTCGTGCTCAAGACCTACGGCCAGGGGTGGGCCGGTCGCACGACCGGCCCGTGCACCGAAGGGGTCTCCGAGCACGCGGACGGTCGCGCGTGGGACTGGATGGTCGACGTGACCGACAAGAAGGAGAAGGCCGCGGCGGCGAACTTCCTCGCGTGGCTGACGCGCGACCAGGGCCGGAACGCCCGGCGCCTGGGCGTCATGTACGTGATCTACAACGAGAAGATCTGGGGGGTGTACCGCGCCTCGGACGGCTGGCGTGCGAGCGCGGGGCATCGCGACCACGTGCACATCTCACTGAGCTGGAACGGCGCCCGCGGCACGACGTCGTTCTGGACCGGCAAGGTGCACGCGATCGACCACGGACCGTGCACGATCTTCTCGGGGCAGTACGCGCCGGTCACGCGCAGCGCGAACACCAGGGGCTGCGCCTCGCCCGTGTCGCTGCCGCGGAGCACGACGCACACCAGCCGCCCGTTCGGCGCGCGTGGCGCCGACGTCGGGTGGGCCCAGGACCGGCTCGGGGTGCCGAGGACCCAGGCGGTCGACACGCGGACCCGGACCGCGGTCATGGCGTACCAGCGTCAGCACGACCTGCCGGAGACCGGAGTCCTCGACGAGAACACGTGGGCCTCGCTCGACCCGGGCAGCGTCGACAGGAGCGCGGTCAAGGGCATGACGGCCGCGTCCGCCCTGCGTTACGGCCGGGACCACTACCAGAGCACGACGCTGCGCCGGGGCTCGGCCGGCAAGGCGGTCCTGGTGCTCCAGCGCGGCCTCGGCATGCCACGGCAGAGCTGGTCGGGGTGGTTCGGACCCGACACGCAGGCCGCGCTCGAGCAGGCGCAGACCCGGGTCGGGCGCGCACCGACCGGGACGGCCACGGGAGCGGACTGGAAGGCGCTCGCCGGCTGACGGGCGGCGCCGCCGCGCCGGTGCCATGATGGCGCCATGAGCGACCAGCGGCCCGATCCGACGACCCCGCGGCGTGCGCCCGCACCCGGTGGCGGCCCGGAGGTCGAGGCGCGCGGCGGCGGGGCGGACGAGCGACGCTACGTCCCGTCGGAGGTCTCGCCCGGACGCTGGGTGCGCCGGGGTGTCCTGCTGCTCGCGGCCGTCGCGGTGGCGTACGCGGCCTATCGGATCGCCCTCGCGTTCTTCCCGCGCTGGTGGGCCCAGCGCGTCGCCGACCAGGTGAACGGCGACCTGACCTCGGGGGTCCTGTGGGGCCTCTTCTACGGATTCGTCTTCACGTTCGTGCCGCTCCTGTTGCTCGTGCAGATCCGTCGCCGCTTCTTCAGCTGGTTCTGGCGCGGCGTCGTCGTGGTCGTCGCCGTGCTGCTCGCGGCGCCCAACTGGTTGACCCTCTCGATCGTCGTCGGCCGCAGCAACGCGGCCCACGCGGGCGAGCGGATCCTCGACGTCGACGGCCCGGGCTTCCGGTGGGCGTCGGTCGTCGGAGCGGGCGGAGCCGCCGTGCTGGTCGTGGTGCTTCTCGTCGCCGGGATCGCCCTGGGCCGGCGCCGTCGGCAGGTCAAGAGCCTCAAGGGCGAGCTCCGGGCGCGCGACGAGCGGGATCGACAGCGCCCCTCCGACCCGGGGCCGCAGGGTGCTCAGGACACGGCTGACTGACGTCGCAGCAGTCGTGACGCGCGTCGGTTGATGACGCGCATCGCGATCGCGTAGGCCGGCGGGACGTACCGCTGGGCCAGGTGGGCCAGCCGGATGTCGGGCGAGGTGTACACCAGGTACCGACCCTTCTCGACGCCTCGCACGATGTGCCGTGCGGCGTCGGCGGGAGTGACCGCATGCCTCTGGAAGGTCGCGACGGCGGCCTTGATGCGGGGGTCTTCGCGGTCGACGCCGACGATGTCGACGGTGCCGACGAGCGGCGTGTCGACGGCGCCGGGACACACCAGGCTGACCCCGATGCCGTGCTGGTGGAGGTCGAAGCGCAGCACCTCGCTGACGCCGCGCAACCCGAACTTGGCCGCGCTGTAGGGCGCGTGCAGCGGCAGGCCGATCAGCCCGGCGGCCGAGGACACGTTGACGACGTGGCCGCCACGGCCCGCCTCGATCATGGCGGGCACGAACGCGGACAGGACGTGGATGGGCCCCATGAGGTCGATGTCGACCGTGCGCTGCCAGTGCTCGGGCCGCAGGTCCTCGATCCGACCCCATGTCGAGATGCCGGCGACGTTCATGACGATCCGCGCCGGGCCGGCGACGTCGTGCACGTCCGCGGCGAAGGCCGCGACGGCGGGCTGGTCGGTCACGTCGAGCGCCGCGTGGTGCAGGACCGTGCCGCCGGCGTCGCGCACGAGGCGGACCGTCTCGTCGAGGTCGTCGGTCCGGACGTCGGTGAGGACGAGCCTCGCGCCACGCTCGGCGGCCAGGAGTGCGGTCGCGCGGCCGATGCCGCTGGCTGCTCCGGTCACGACGGTCGTCGCGCCGTCGAACGAGGTGCGGGGCACGGGCGTCCTCCTGCCGATCAAGTTGGGGCGAATGTACCAGTTCATCGTGTCGTGCACGTCGAGTGTCGGCGAACGGCCCTAGCGTGCAACCCGACAGGAGGTGCGATCGTGCAGACGAACCGGTTCGACGGATTCTGCGACGCGTGCTCGGCGCAGGTGCTGGCCGGCAGCGGGTCGCTCACCGGTCGCCCCGGTCGCTGGCGCACCTGGTGCCTCGCGTGCTCGCCACGGCCGCCGGCCCGCGGCCGGCACGACGGCTGGCACCGCGTACCGCTCGCCTCGCTCGACTTCGAGACCACCGGGATCGATCCGCTCAGTGACCGGGTCGTCAGCTACGCGCTCCTCGACGAGCCCGGCTTCGAGATCGTGGGCCTGGTCAATCCCGGCGTCCCCGTCCCGGCGGCGTCGGCGGCCGTGCACGGTCTGACCGACCAGATGCTCGCGACGGCACCTGGCTCGGCGGAGTCCATCGCCGTCGTCGCCGACTGGGTCCAGACCCTCGTCGACCGGGAGGTCGGTCTCGTCGTGTTCAACGCCAGCTACGACCTCACGATGCTGCGGGCCGAGTGCCGACGCCACGGCGTGACCGAGCCCGACTGGTCGCGTCTGCTCGTCGTCGATCCCTTCGTCGTCGACTGGGGCATCGAGCGCGGTGGCCTGGGCCGTCGCCGGCTCACCGACGTCGCGGCGTACTACGGCGTGCCGCTCGAGGACGCCCACGACGCCACGGCCGACGCCCGGGCCGCGCGCGACGTCGCCGTCGAGCTCGCCGCCCGGCACGCACACGTCGGGGCGCTCGGTCTGGTCGAGCTCATGGAGCGCCAGCGCGCCTGGTACGCCGACCGTGCCGAGGACTGGAACGCCTACGCCCGCACCAGGGGTCGCGACCTCGACGACCCCGCGGCCTGGCCGCTGGCCGTCTGAGCCCCACCCCGGCCCCCTGCCCCGCTGGCAGTGACGACTTCTCCACGACACGCCGGCCTGTCGCGTCAGAACGTCACGGCCAGCGGGATGGGGGTCAGTCCATGTCGACGCCGATGCGGGCGAGCGCCTCGCGGTCGAGTCGGGCGGCGGTCTCCAGGTCCGGGGCGGTCCCCCCACGATCGTGCGGCACCCACCAGCGGTCCGCGTCGTCGCGCGGGACCTGCGGGTAGGCGTCGAGCGCGTCGTCGAGCAGCTTCTCCATGGCCACGTGCAGTCGGGCGGTCAGCCCGGCCACGGTCTCACCGTCCTCGGGCAGCAGCGCCGGTCCGAGCCTGATCGTCACGGCGGTGCCGCGGCGCAGCGTGCGACGACCGTCGACGGTCAGCACCCGCTGCGAGCCCCACACGATGCACGGCACGAGCGGCACGCCCTGCGAGATCGCCAGCGCGGCGGCACCCGGGCGGAACGGCTTGAGCCGCCAGGACCGGCTGATGGTGGCCTCGGGGAAGACTCCGACGACCTCGCCCGCGCGCAGCTTGCGTCGCGCGTCCAGGTACGCGCTGGCGCCCGAGCCCCTGTCCACGCTGATGTGCCGCATCCGCCGCATGAACCACCCGGCGACGGGCAGGTCGAAGACCGACTTCTTGCTCATGAACCGCACGAGCCGACCCTGGTCACGAGCGGCGTAGCCGACGAACGTGAAGTCGAGGAACCCGACGTGGTTGCTGGCGACGACCGCCGGGCCCGTGCGCGGCAGGTGCTCGCCGCCGTCGACACCGAGGCGCAGGCCGAGGAGCCTGAACACGACCGCGAAGCAACGCACCACGACCCGGTACGTGCGGTCGGACCGCCGCGTCATGACCGGTCGTGCCGCAGGGTGCCGATCGCGAGCATCGCGATCCCCGCGAGGTACAGGACCATGACGGCCAGGCGGGGTGCGACGTCGGCGGAGTCGAGCCGGTCGGCCTCGCCCAGGGCGATGATGCCGTCCGAGACCAGGAACGCCGCTCCGCCCAGACCCGCCACGCGATCGACGGCAAGGGAGGTGGTGGCGGTCGCGACCAGCAGCAGGGCGTACACCGGGACGGCCGCCCGCAACACCGGCTCGAGGCCGCCCCAGGCCCAGGCGACCCCGCCGACGGCCAGGGCGACGTAGACGACCATCGCCCACGGTGCCGCCCGCACCCGCGCCGCAGCGCCATGGCGGACGAAGAGGGTCACGAAGCAGGCGTGCGCCGCGGCGAACGACGCCATGCCCACCACGAACAAGCCGTCGAGCTCCAGGAACAGGTCACCGAAGAAGCACAGGACGAGCGCGTCGACGAGCAGACGCGGGCCGCCGGAGCGCCACACCCAGACCGCGAGCAGCGGCGCGCAGAAGCACTTGCTGATGCTGTCCCACGGACTCACGTCGAGGCCGAGGAGCACCAGGTGGAGGAGCCCGACCGCGACGAAGGCCCGGAACCACGGGCTGCGCAGGGACTCGGGCTCCATGCTCTCACCGTACCGGCGCGGCGAAGCCGTCCACCTAGGATGGACGGCATGGACGACGAGGGCCTGGTGGTCGATCGCAGCCCCCTGCCCGACGGCCTGGACGCGCGCGTCCGGGCACAGCTGACGTTCGTCGCCGAGGCCGATCGGCTCAAGACGATCCTGCGGGCGTCACCGCTCGCGGCGGCCGAGCGCCGCGAGAACGACGCGGAGCACTCGTGGCACCTGGCCCTCATGGTCATGCTGCTGGCCGAGCACGCCGACGAGCCCATCGACGTCGGCCACGCCGTGCAGCTCGTGATCGTCCACGACCTCGTCGAGATCTACGCCGGCGACAGCCCCGTCTTCGACGCTGCGGCCGTGGTGGGCCAGCAGGAGCGCGAGGAGGCCGCGGCCGACCGGCTCTTCACGCTGCTGCCCGACGACCAGGCCCGGTACGTCCGCGCCCTGTGGGACGAGTTCGAGGCGGCGCAGACGCCGGAGGCCCGATTCTGCAAGGCGATGGACCGGCTCGAGCCGATGCTCCTGAACTGGCTCGGGCGGGGCGGCACGTGGCAGATGCCGGGCGCGACGGAGTCGACGGTGCGCGCCCGTGAGGCCGGCGTGGTCGCCGCGTCGACGACCCTCGCAGACGCCACGGAGCGGCTCGTCGCCGAAGGTCTGCGACGCGGCTGGATCCGCCCGGACGCCTAGTCCGCGTCGGCCGGGAGCCCGCCGGTCTCGACGACCCGGTCGGCCACCTCGCGGAGCTTGACGTTGGCGTGCTGGGAGTAGCGGCGCAGCACGCCGAAGGCCTGCTCCTGCGACACGTCGTAGCGGGCCATCAGGATGCCGGTCGCGACCCCGATCTGGGTCCGGGAGTCGAGGGCGTGGCCGAGGGTCTCGCGGTCGACCTGGCTCGCGAGCGCCAAGGACGCGTGCTGCGCCATGAGGGCGGCGACGGCGCGGTCGTCGACGCCGAAGGCGTCGGGCCTCGCCGAGTAGACGTTGAGGGAGCCGAAGCGTCGGCCCGTCGTCCGCAGGCCCATGCTCAGGACGCTGCGATAGCCCAGGGCCCTGGCGCGGGGGGTCCACGTGGGCCAGCGGCTCTCGTGCTCGAGGTCTGCGGCCCACACGACGTCGGGCGCGTCGTCGCGGAGGGCGTCGAGGCACGGCCCCTCGTCCAGCTCGAGCTGCAGCTGCTGCGCCTCGGCGACGCGCGAGTCGGTCGAGGCGGTCGACGTGTCGCCCGAGCGGTGATGTCGCAGGACCCCGGCGGAGTCGGCAGCCAAGGCGGTCCGCGTGTGCTCGCAGAGGCGCTCGGCGGTGTCGGCGCTGCTGTCGGCCTCGTGCAGCGCCAGCAGGTGCTTGGGGTCGGGTGTGGGCTCGGTCGACGGGGGCATCGGGATCTTCCGGGCGAGGGGCGGGGGGTTGACGTCATTGTCCCACCGCGCCCGTGGTCCTGATGCGCAGGACCCGGCGATGTTTGCGACGTCGGTCACGGGGCACTCCTATGGGGGACCGAGCCTGAGGGGCAGGGGAGGTCCCGCCGGACCTTGCGCAGGATCCCGGCGGCAGGGCCGGACGCCGCACCTGGCGTCCGGCCCTTCTCCCTCGCCCCGGACCGGACGCGCCGCCTAGGATCGGGACGTGCGGAGACGGAGCCGGTGCCTGCGGTCGCGGTGGGACTGACCTGACATGGGCCGTTCCACGCTCCACAGCGCCGACGCGCTCCTCGATGCCGCGGTGGCCCTCTTCGCGGCGGGTGGGGTTCGCGCGGTCACGATGGCAGCCGTCGCGCGCGAGGCCGGAGCGCCGAGCGGGTCGGTCTACCACCGCTTCCCCGATCGTGGCTCGTTGCTCGCCGAGCTGTGGCAGCGCACGGCTCGCGACTTCGAGACCGCGTACCGTGCCGAGCTCGGAGCGCGCCCGACGTCCGCGGCCGCCGTGGGCGCGGCGGTGTGGGTCGTCGAGTGGTGCGTCGAGCACCCGGGGCGCGCGGCCGTCCTGAACGCGGGAGCCGGTGCGTTCGAGCCACGCACCTGGCCCACGGCGGCCCGGCAGGCCCATGCCGCCGGCGCGCGCGCCCGGGACGACGACCTGGCCTCGCTCGTCGACTCGGTGGCGACCTCCGCCGAGGTGGCGCACGACGAGGTGGCGTTCGCGATGGTGGGCCTCCCCATCGCCGTGGTCAGCCACCACCTGCGGGTGCCCGAGCCGGTCCCACGCGGCGCAGCCGACCTGGTCCGGCGACTGGCCTCGCGGATCCTGGGGGCGGGCTAGCGAGCGGTCGAGACGACCGTGCCGGTCGCGATGGCGCTCGAGTGGACGTCGCCGTCGGGGTCGACGGCCTCGATCGTCACGCTGCACACCGCCTGCCGCGCCGTGTGGTGCGTGACCGAGGCGCTCGCCCGCAACGTTCCGCCACGGGCACCGTGCAGGTAGTGGATCGTGAGGCCGGAGGTCACCACCCTCGATCCGAGGACGCTGCCGGCGGCGAAGGTCAGGACGTTGTCGGCCAGGTACGCGAGCACTCCGCCGTGGACGAGACCCTGCTGCTGCAGGTGCCGACCTTCGACGTCGAGCTCGAGTCGGGCCGAGCCGTCACCGAAGGCGACGAGGCGCGCCCCGACGGCGTCGTTGAAGGGTTGCGCCGCCAGCACGCTGCGGGCCTGGTCGAGGGTGATGCCAGTCATGGGCATGAATGTAGAGAGATGTCTCTAAAATGTCGAGCGCGCGATGCACGGACGATCGTGCATTCGACACGGTCGGTCGTGCCGAATGCCGAATCCTGCGTCCCGGGCGGGCCCGTGGCGGCCTTCGGCCCGCGTCGACCCATCGAACGACCCCTCGGCAGCGAACCAGAGGTGACATCGACGAAGGGTCAACCATGTTCACGCTTGCCGCCATCGGACTGGTCGGTGGCCTCATCACCGGGGTCTCACCGTGCGTGCTCCCCATGCTTCCCATCATCTTCTTCGCCGGCTCGACCGGCGGCAAGGACGCGCAGGGCGGGACGGGTGCCGCAGGAGGCACCGCGACGCTCGAGGCGCCCACCAAGCGCAAGACCCTCGTGCGGCCGCTCATCATCATCGCGGGCCTCGTCACGAGCTTCAGCCTCATCACGCTGTTCGGCACGACGGTGCTGCAGGCGCTCGGCCTGCCGGACCAGCTGCTGCTGTGGATCGGCCTCGTCGTGCTGGTCGCGGTCGGTCTCGGCCTGATCTTCCCCGCCATCGGGCACTGGATCGAGAAGCCGTTCTACCGCCTGCCCAAGGTCAACAACTCCGACGCGGCGCCCTTCCTGTTCGGCATGGGCCTCGGCACCCTCTACGTGCCGTGCGCCGGCCCGATCCTCGCGGCCATCGTCGTGGCCGGTGCGACCGGCTCGGTCGGCCTCGAGACGATCGTCCTGACGATCTCGTTCGCGATCGGCGCGGCCCTGCCGCTGCTCTTCTTCGCCTCGGCCGGCGCCCGCGCCGGTGAGCGCATCCGCGCCTACCGCAGCCGCGCGCAGAAGTACCGCATCGCCGGTGGCGTCGTGCTGATCCTGCTCGCCGTGGCGCTGGCGTTCGACGCCCCGGCCGCGCTGCAGAAGGCGCTGCCGAACTACACCGGTGGCCTCGAGAACAAGGTCGCGAACTCCAAGACGGTGCAGGGCGCCCTGGCGCCGGGCGAGACCGACGAGAACAAGGAGCTCTCCAAGTGCACGCCGGGTGCCGCCAAGCTCGCCGACTGCGGCCCGGCCCCCAAGATCCGCGGCACTCAGAAGTGGTTCAACACCGACGGCGGCAAGCCGGTCACGCTCGACAGCCTCAAGGGCAAGGTCGTGCTGATCGACTTCTTCGCCTACTCCTGCATCAACTGCCAGCGCGACGCCCCACACATCAAGGACTGGTACTCCGCGTACCAGGACAAGGGCTTCGAGGTCATCGGCGTCCACTCGCCCGAGTTCGCGTTCGAGAAGAGCGCCGGCAACCTGCAGCGTGCGCTGAAGCGTGAGGGCATCACCTGGCCCGCCGTGCAGGACAACCGCCTCGAGACCTGGACCGCGTACCGCAACCGGTACTGGCCCGCGAAGTACCTGATCGACGCGAGCGGCACCGTCCGGGCGATCAAGTTCGGCGAGGGCGACTACACCGGCACGGAGAAGAAGATCCGTGAGCTGCTCAAGGACGCCGACCCGTCGGTCGACCTGGGCAAGGCCGTCGAGACCGGCGCGGGCGACACCGCCGCGACGAAGGACAAGACGCCGGAGACGTACTTCGGCTGGAGCAAGTCGACCAACTACTCCAGCAAGGACAAGATCGACAACGACGACCTCGCGTCGTACCGCCTCGAGACGGACCAGAAGGACGACACCTACAGCCTCGGTGGTCAGTGGACGGTCGAGGCCAAGTCGGCCGCGGCCGGCAAGGGCGCGACGTCACGCCTGAACTTCAAGGCCCGCAAGGTGTTCCACGTCCTGTCCGGCGAAGGCACCATCACGGTCAAGGTGAAGGGTGAGGAGACCCGCAAGATCAAGGTCTCCGGCACGCCGAACCTCTACGAGATCTACTCGTCCAAGGACGACGACCGCAAGGACATGACGATCTCGTACTCCGGCAAGATCTCGGCGTACACCTTCGCCTTCGGGTGATCGATCGCCGCTGCGACACTGACGACGCCGCCGATGCCTGCTCAGGCGTCGGCGGCGTCGTCGCGCGTGAGGCGCGACCACATCGAGTAGTCCTTGCTGGGTCCCCTGGCGCTCCACCGGACGGTCCAGGTGTCGGCGTCGACGACCTCGACGAGGCCGCGGTAGTGATCGGGAGCGCAGGGGTGGTCGACCTCGGTGCCCGGGACCCACGGGTGGAAGTCGCGCCCGTCCTCGAACGTGACCCACCAGGCGCCGTCGCGCTCCACGACGAACAGGGTGCGCGAGACCGGGACCTCGTGCCAGGCCCACCGCATCGTGCCGATCTCGTCCCAGCGGATCGAGCCGTCGTCCTGGACCCGCAGCGTCGTGGTGCCCTCGACGCGGCGGCGCTCGCCGGTGAGGTGGTCGTCGACCTCGCGCTCGAGGATCCACGACCCGACCAGATCGTGGGGCGAGGTCACGGCGTCATCGTACGAGGTCCTCAGGGGCTGCCGAACCGCACGAGGCACAGAACGTGGCCCTCGGGGTCCTCGACCAGCACGACCTGGCCGTCGGGGTAGGTGTGCTCCTGCCCGGTCAGCGACCCGCCGAGCTCGACGACGCGCTCCTTGGCGGCCGCCATGTCCCCGACCTGCAGGTCGAGGTGGATGCGGACCTTGCCCTGGCGGGGCTCGGGGACGGGCTGGAAGGTCAGCCGCGGCGGACGTCCCTCGGGGTGCGACAGGTAGGACCAGCCGGGGCGCGAGTCGTCCTCCTGCAGGCCGAGCAGGTCGCGCCAGAACGCGGCGACGCGCGGCACGTCGGTGCAGTCGATCGTGACCCCGAGGATCTCCGGGTGCTTCATGGTCAGGCCCTCCTGGCGTCGCTGGTGGGGTCGATGAGGATCTTGGCGTGCGACTCGGGATCCCCGAGCTGCTCGAACGCGGTGGCCACGCCGTCGAGGCCGACCGTCCCTGTCAGCAGGGGCGACGGGTCGACCGTGCCGCGCGCCACCATCATGAGCGCCTCGCGGAACTCGGCCGGGTCGTAGCAGAAGGCGAACCGGAGCTCGACCTCCTTGTTGATCGCCATCGAGGGTCGGAACGTGTCCGGCTCCATGCAGACGCCGACCACCACGACGCGGGACATGAGCGGCGCGTCCGTGATGATCTGCTCGAGGACGCCCGGCATACCGACGCACTCGAAGACGACGGGACCGCGCGGCGTCGCGCCGAGCTTCTCGGCCAGCTGGAACGCACGCCACCACGGCGTGCGAGGCAGGGCCCGCAGCTTCTCCATCGTGCCCATGCCCAGGCCCATGAGGTCGGGGGCCGTCGTGAGGTAGCGCTTGTCGTCGGCGAACGTCGTCCACGGGGAGTCGGCGGCCGGGTCGACCACCACGTCGGCACCGCACCGCTCGGCGAGCGCCCGGCGTCCCGGGGAGAAGTCGCTCGCGATCACGCGCTTCACGCCCGACGCCTTGAGCATGAGGACGACGGCCAGCCCGATCGGTCCGCAGCCGATGACGACGGCGGTCTCGCGGCGACCGACCCGACCCTTGCGGACGGCGTGCCACGCGACGGCGAGCGGCTCGGTCGTGGCCGCGTGGTCGACGTCGACGTCGTCGGGCACCGGCATCGCGACGGCCTCGTTGACCACGACGAGCTCGGCGTACCCACCCGGCGCGTGCTCGGACAGGCCGGTCATGTGCAGGCCGTCGGGGTTGCGCACCATCGGCAGGGCGACGACGCGGGAGCCCGCCGCCCAGCGACGGTGGGTGCGGGGGCCGTACGCGACGACCTCGCCCACGAACTCGTGACCCATCACGACGTGCTGGTCCGAGCGCATGAAGTCGGCGTAGCCGACCTCGTCGGCGATCTCGGCCGTGGCGTCGGAGTGGATGCGGGCGTGCAGGTCGGAGCCGCAGATGCCGGTCCGGAGCACCTTGAGCAGCACCTGGCCCGGCCCCGGCTCGGGGTCGGGCACCTCGGTGACGTGGAGCTCGTGCTGGTGACAGACGACGGCGCGCATGGGACCTCCCGGTGGTCAACCGGAGCCTAGGGCATGTCCCGTGCGCGCCGTCCCGGTCGTGGCGGGTCCGGAGATCAGCGTGGCACGGCGGTGCGGTCGAGCACCTCGCGGACGGTCCGGGCGGGACGACCCAGGTACGTCTCGACGGTGTCGGTCGTGTGCTCGTTGCGGCCGTCGAAGAGCTCCTGGAACAGCCCGAGCATGCCGTGCGCCTCCTCGGGCGCCAGGCCCACGGTGACGAGGCGGTCGACGTACTCGGCGGGCCCCAGCGTCGTGAGCTCGACGGTCGGTCCGGTCGTGTCGCCGACGAGCGCCACCACCTCGGCGAACGTGAGAAGCTCGGGGCCGGTCACATCGACGCGCCGGCCCGCCGTCGCGGCGTCGCGCAGCAGCGTGACGATGACGTCGGCGAGGTCGTCCGCGTCGACGAACGGCTCGCGGACCGAGGGGGACACGGGCAGCGCGAGTCCTCCCTCGGCGATCTCGTCGGCGAACATGCCCTCGGTGAAGTTCTGGGTGAACCACGCGCCGCGGACGACTCGGGCGGTCGGCACGTGCGAGGTGAGGGCGTCCTCGGCGGCGAGGGCGCCCTCCTCGCCACGTCCCGACAGCAGCACGACACGCTCCACGCCGTGGCGCGCGAGCACGGCGCCGGCGGCGTCGATCGTCTCGACGGCGCCCGGGAAGGCGAGGTCGGGCACGTAGGCCAGGTAGGCGCCACTGACGCCGTCGACGGCCGCCTCCCAGGTGGACGGATCGTCCCAGTCGAAGCGGACGGGGGTGGATCTCGACGCGAGCCGGACGCTCTCGCCGAGCGCCTCCAGGCGTTCGGCGACACGTCGCCCGGTCTTGCCGGCTCCGCCGGCGACCAGCACGGGACGGGTGGGGGTGTTCTCGGACATGTGGTGCTCCTTCGTGGGGGTGGTGAGGGTGAGGGGTGGTGGATCAGGCAGCGGCGCGCACGCCGGCGGCCGCGAGGCTCATGAACGAGCCGAGACTGGTGACGGTCCGCGCGACGTTCCACGCGGTCCACGGCGTCTCGAAGGCGGCGCGGAGGCTGGAGGCCGAGTCCTTGCCGTTCTCGAGAGCCACGTTCAGCGGCACGTTCGCCGCGAGGGTGATGGCGATCGTGGCGAGGTAGAGGACGGCGCCGGCGGCGAGCCACCAGCGCGACTCGCCGTTCCGACCCAGGACGGCGGCCGCGATCGCGAGGACCAGGGCGCCGCCGAAGAGCAGGGCGAAGACGGGATTGAGGATGGCGACGTTGATGCCGCGCATCGTGCGGACGAACGTCTCGTCGTCGACCCGGCGCAGACCGGGCATGACCGCGTAGGCGAACGCGGCGAACAGTCCGGCCACGAGCCCGGTCGAGCCGGTGGCGAGGAGCGTGATGATTCGTGTCATGGGGACCAGTCCACCGGCTGGCGGCGAGACGGTCCATGCTGAAGAGCCGCGCGTCCATGCGCGATCGTCTACCGTGGCTGCATGGACACCGTGGCTGGGCTGCTGGACGGGGCGAGGGCCAACGGCGCCTTCCTGATCCGGAGCGTCTTCTCGCCCCCGTGGTCGTTCCGCATCCGCGACGAGGCGCCGCTCGCGGTCGCGGTGTGCGTCACCGGGGCGGCGTGGATCGTGCCCGACGACGCGCCCGCGGTGCGGCTCGAGCCGGGCGACGTCGCGGTCTTCCGCGGACCCGACCACTACACGGTCGCCGACGACCCGGCCACCGAGCCGACCGTGTTCATCGAGCCGGGCCAGGACTGCATCGACTCGCTCGGCCGCTCGGTCTCGCCCGAGATGCTGTTCGATCCCGCGGGGCGCAGCTGGGGCAACGACAGTGCGGGGCGCGACGTGCTCGTCACCGGCACCTACGAGGCGACCTCGGCGGTGAGCGACCGGTTGCGTCGTGCGCTGCCGACGTTGCTCGTGCTGCGCCGCCACGAGTGGTCCTCGGACCTGGTCACCCTGCTGTGCGAGGAGGTGCAGCGCAACACCCCGGGCCAGGAGGTCTTCCTCGACCGGCTGCTCGACCTGGTGGTGCTGGGGGTCGTGCGCGCCTGGCTCGCCGTCGACGACAACGCCCCGCGCTGGTACAGCGCAGGGACCGACGAGGTCGTCGGGCCCGCGCTGCGCGCCGTGCACGAGCGACCGGGCGCAGGGTGGACGGTCGCCTCGCTGGCCGCCGAGGCCGGGGTGTCGCGGGCGGCGTTCGCGCGCCGCTTCGCCACGCTCGTCGGGGAGACGCCCATGGAGTACGTCACGAGCTGGCGTCTCGCGGTCGCGGCCGACCTGCTCGAGCGCACCGACGACACGATCGCGGCGATCGCGACCCGGGTCGGCTACTCCAGCCCGTTCGCGCTGAGCGCGGCGTTCTCCCGGGTCCGGGGCGTCAGTCCGGCGGCGCATCGCGCGGCCCGGACGGTGAGCGCTTGACACATCGGTGAGCAGTGCTCTCTAATGGGAGAGCACTGCTCACCCGGAGGTCACCATGCACGTCCCGTCCCGCTCGCTCCTGCTCGCCGCCGCGGGCGTCTCGTTCCTGCTCTACCCGACGCTGCGCGGCTTCGGGCCGGAGACGGGCGCTGCCGGCGCCGACCACTTCGGCTCGCAGACCTGGGTCGCGGCCCACGTGCTGGCCACGGTCGGCTTCGTGTCGCTGGCCCTCGCCGCCCGCGCCGCCGCGGACGACGCCCGCGGCCGAGGCACCGAGCTCATCGGCTGGCTGGCGGTCGCGTTCCTGCTGCCGTACTACGGTGCCGAGTCCTTCGGGCTCCACGCCCTCGGGTCCTGGGTGAGGGAGTCCGGGACCGTCGGGGCGCTCGCCGTCGCGGACGACTTCCGCTATGCGCCCGTCGCGATGACGACGTTCGCGATCGGGTGGGTGCTGCTCGGCTGGGTCGGTGCGCGATGGATCCGCGACGCGGCCGGCGTCTCGGGCTGGTTCGCGGTGCCCGCCGGGATCGGCCTGTTGACGTTCCTTCCGCAGTTCTTCACGCCGGGACCGGTCCGGATCGCCCACGGTGCGCTGCTCGCGGTGGCCCTCCTCGGCTGGGCCGTCACCTCCGGGCGTCAGGAGGCCGACAAGATCGCGCCAAGGCGACGTTCGACCGCCGCGGCGGAGCCCGTCGCGGGGTGACGATCGCGGGGTGACGACCTCGTACCTCGACCCCGCTCCCGCGATCGACCTGGCACGCACGTCGCTGCGCAGCTCGGCGCGGGCCTGGGACGACGCGCTCGTCGCCGCGCTGGCGCACGACGCTCGGCTCGCACGCCGGGTCCTGGGAGGCGACGCCGCTCGGCGCAGCGGCCTGAGGTCCCTGCGCCGACGACTCGACCTCTGTGCCGCCGTCGACGACCTTCAGTCGTCGCGACTGCTCGTCGACGACCTGTGGCGCATCGACCGGTTGCTCGTCCAGCTCGCGCAGGACGTGCTCGGACCAGGTGCTGGCCTGCCGATCGAGCTCGTCGCCGAGGTCGAGGTCGTCAGGTCCGTCGGCGTCCGTCGGCTCCGGGGCCTCGCGCGGACGCTTCCCGCCGTCCCGATCGATGCTGCCTACGTCAAGGAGGGGCGAAGGGTCGTTCAGGCCTGGACCGTGCTGCACGAGCACAACGGCGGCGAGACCGCGGTCTGCGGCCGGCTGGCCGCCGTGCTCGTCGAGACCTCACGGCACGCTAGCGGGACGGTTTGACGTGTCCGCCCCGGAGATCGTGCTGGTGCCGGTCCGACGCTGTGCCCTCGGTACCGTGCGCCCCGTGGTGTGCCGGTCCGGTGGCGAGCGCACCGGCATCGCCTTCAGCTCCGCCGAACGACTTCGTGCCGCGCTGGGTCCGGACGTCTGTTCGCTCTCCTTGGGGATGCACGCCCTGCACGAGATGCTCGCCGACTCGGGCGTCGCGGTCGTGCGGGTCGACCCCGACGCCGTGGTGAGCGGCGTCAGGTCAGCGACAGCCCGACAGCCCGACGAGCGCGATGCGCGAGCACGTTCAGGCCGTCGCTCCCGATGACGCAGGTCCCGCCGGCCCCACAGGTGGCGAGCTGCGCGGCGTGCCGCTCACCCACCCGGACCCTGCTGGCGGGGCTGAGGTCGGTCGCCGTGCCCCGCGGCCGGAACGTCTGACCTCGGACGGCTCGGCGACGAACCCTTCCTTCGACCGCCCGCGCTTCCTGCGGGTGCCCCTGCCGGGTCGACGTGACCGCCCGGGTCAGGCCCGCGCGAACCACGTGACGAGCGCGCCGTTGTCGAACGTGATCGAGTCGGTCGGGCGGAACGTCGTGGGGTGGAACGGGCCGTCGAGCACCGGGACCCCGCCGCCCGCGACGACCGGGTAGCGCTTGAGGACGATCTCGTCGATCTCGTCCAGCAGCGAGCCCGCCAGCCGGCCGCCGCCGCACAACCAGATGTCGTGGTCGCCGTCCTCGGCCTTGAGCTCACGGACCCGCTCGAGCACGTCGGCCGCGACGACCTCGACCTCCGGGTCCGGGTCGCGCAGCGACGCCGACACGACGACCTCGCGCAGGTGCCGGTAGGGCCGCGTGATGCCGGCGTCCAGCGCGGGCCGGTAGGTGCCGAGACCCATGACGACGGTGTCGAAGCGCAGGTTCTCGGCCTCGACCAGCCCGGCGGGCTCGCGCAGGTGGAAGGGCACGGTCTCGGGGTAGCGGTCGTTGATCCATGCCGCCATCTCGTCCGAGAGCGGGTAGAAGTCGACCTGGTGCTCGGGCCCCGCGATGTAGCCGTCCAGCGAGGTCCCGACGTAGTACACGAGCTTCCGCATGCGTCCTCCTGCGGTAGTACTATGGATAAAGTGGTCAGAACATAGCACTACGAATGGAGTGGTCACAAGTGGTCCGATCGAATCCGGCCCGGCGTACGGCGCTCGTCGACGCCGCGATCGAGGTGCTCGCGGCCCAGGGCGCCCGGGGCCTGACGTTCCGTGCGGTCGACGAGGGCGCCGGTGTCCCGGCGGGCACGGCGTCGAACTACTTCCGCAACCGCGACGAGCTGCTGACGCAGGCGGGGGAGCGTGTCTACGCGCGGCTGCTCGAGGGAGCGAGCCAGTTGACGCTGCCCGACGACGCCCCACGTGACCGCGACCTGCTCGTGCAGCTCATGGTGGGCACGGTCCGGCGCATCGTCGACTACCGCACCGGCTTCCTGGCGCTGCTCGAGCTACGGCTCGAGGCCACGCGACGCGAAGGCGTGCGGGACGTCCTGACCGACCGTGTCCGGGCCGACCTGGCGAGCAACGTCGTGACCCACGAGCAGTGGAGCATGCCGGGCGACGCCGTCACGGTGCGGTTGCTCTACCAGGCGCTGAACTGGCTCGTCGTCGATGCCCTCACGCTGCCCGGCCTCGTCGACGACGCCGACCTCGACGCCTACGTCGCCGAGACCGTGGAGCGCCTCCTCCCCGCCCCCTGACCCGAGATGTGCGGGCTCATGCACCGTTTTCTTCGGCAAGACGGTGCATGAGTCCGCACATCTCGGGTCAGGGGGCGGCGGGGAGGATGAAGGCGAGCCGGGTCGTCGGTGCCTCGGCCACGGCCAGGTAGCCGCCGAGGGACTCGGCCATCCCGCCGGCCTCGGCCAGCGTGAGACGTTCGCCGGCGCCCTTGCTCGTCGCAGGCCCATGGATCACGCCCGGCGGGAACCTCGGGGCACTGTCGTCGCTGACCTCGACACGCACCGTGCTGCCGACGCGGGCGACGTCGACCTCGACGTCGCCCGTGCCGGAGCCGTCGAACTGCTCGAGCAGCGTCGCCAGCACGCGCTCGACGGAGTCCGCGTCGACGCGCACACCGGTCTCGCCGGGCCGGGTCGTGACTCGCACCTGCCGGGTCGGGTGAATAGTGGGGCGCCACCGGTCGACGGCTCCCGTGGTCGTGGCGGCCAGGTCGAGCGCCGGTGCGTCCCCGCGATGGTCCTCGCGGTGCTGTTCCAGCATCGTCGTGACCGCGTCGGAGAGCCGGTCGAGCTCGCCGATCGCGCGCTGCAGCTCGGTGCTAACGTCGGCCGGGGTGTGCTTCCAGAGCGTGACGTCCTCGAGCGCCAGGCGCAGCGAGGTCAGCGGGGTGCGGAGCTCGTGCGAGGCCGTCATCGCCATCTCCTGGTCGCGGCGCACCAGCTCGCGGTGCGAGCGCGACAGCTGCGACCCCAGGTGGACCCCCACGACGGCTGCCGCGGCGACGAGTGCGGCCGCGACGACCACGGCGCCGGCCGTGCCGGCGACGGCCGTGGCGAGCCACACCAGGACGGCGGTCGCGGCGGCGGTCGCGCCGAGCAGGACGCCGAGCCGGCTAGCCATCCTGCGGGTCGATCTCGAGGCGGAAGCCGACGCCGCGCACGTTGACCACGCGCGACCGGGCTCCGCTGTCCTCGAGCTTCTGGCGCAGACGTCCGATCGTGGCGTCGAGGGTCTTGGTGGACCCGAACCAGTTCTCGTCCCACACCTCGTCCATGACGCGCTCACGGGTCATGACGGCACCCGGGCTCGACGCGAGCAGGGCGAGGACGTCGAACTCCTTGGCCGTGAGGCCGAGCTCCGCGTCACCCACCCACGCGCGGCGTGCGTCGGCGTCGACGCGCACGACGTCGGGGGCTGCGGTGGTCGTAGGGGCCAGGGCGGCCGGAGCCGCGACCTGACCCGCTCGCCGCAGCAGGGCGCGCACGCGAGCCAGCAGCTCGGCGAGGGCGAACGGCTTGGCGATGTAGTCGTCGGCGCCCACGTCGAGACCGACGACGCGATCGAGCTCGCCGCCACGGGCCGTGAGGATCATGATGCCGCCGCCGAAGTCGGCTGCGCGCAGGCGCCGGCACACCTCGAGGCCGTCGACGTCGGGCAGGCCGAGGTCGAGCAGCACCAGGTCGACGCCTCCGGCCGCGACGCGCTCGAGCGCCGGCACGCCTGCGGCGACACGCTCGACGGTGTAGTCCTCGCGCTCGAGCGTGCGGATGAGCGGGATCGCGATCTGGTCGTCGTCCTCGACCAGGAGCAGCTGGGCAGGCATCTGTCCGAGCATAGGCCCGGGGTCCGTCGGACGCGCTCAGAAGTCACGGTCGGCCGTTCCCGACTCGGTGACCGGGGCGGTCGAGCACACGTTGCCGCTCAGGTCGGTCACGGCGGCCGAGGGCGTCCACGTCATGGTCGGGCTGCCGGAGACCGTCTTGAGGCCGGACCCGGTCGCCGCGCCGAGCTGGAGGGTGACGATCGTGCGGGTCGCGCCGGAGACCGTCGTCGTCGTGGCCGTCATGGTGGCCGCGTAGGTCACGGTCTTGTTGCTCTTCACGTAGTCGGCGCCGAGGTTGACCGAACCGAGGTTGACGGCGGTGCTGCCGGAGAGCACGTCGACCGTGTCGCCCTTGGCGCCGGTGCCGACCAGGTTGCCGTCGCGGAGGCGCAGGGTGACGGCGCGGGAGTCGCCCGTCCAGCCGGCCAGCAGCGTGCTCGGCTTGACCTGCTCGCTGTAGGTGTAGGTCAGCTTGTCGCCCGCGTCGAGTCGACCGACCGTGCCGCCACCGTTCGCCGCCTGGATGTCGATGCCGCGGACGACCTTGTTGTCGACCAGGCGGTTCGAGACCGTGGCGGACGTCGTCGTCCGGCCGGACGCGTCGAGCAGGACGGCGCGCAGGTCGTACCCGCCGTCGGTGACGGTCCTGGTGTCCCACGAGCAGGAGTAGGGGGCGGTGGTGTCGGTGCAGACGTCGGTCCACGTGGTGGTGCCGGTGGGGGCCCGCTGGATCCGGACCGACGTGATGCCGGCACCCGCGTTCGCGGTGGCGTTGAGCGT
Source organism: Aeromicrobium sp. (assembly GCA_023257515.1). Classification (GTDB taxonomy): domain Bacteria; phylum Actinomycetota; class Actinomycetes; order Propionibacteriales; family Nocardioidaceae; genus Aeromicrobium. The sequence goes on along the minus strand of JALRCA010000114.1, from coordinate 272 downwards.
GACGGTGCCGTTCAGGTAGGTGCCCGGGTCCTCGACCGACACCGACGCGACGGTGTTGTCGACGACGCGGTTGGTGACGGTGGACGAGGTGGTGCTGTTGCCCGCGACGTCGGTCGCGACGGCGCGGAACGTGTAGGTGCCGTTCGCGAGCCTCGTCGTGTCGGCGCGGCACGCGAAGGGCGCGGCCGTGATCGTGCAGAGCGTCTGGAACGTCGTGCTGCCACTCGGCGCGTACTGCACGACGACCTGGGCGACGCCGGAGTCGGCGTCGT
>JALRCA010000092.1 GCA_023257515.1 Aeromicrobium sp. | reverse complement strand
CAGGAAGGCGAGGCGCTGGGAATCGTCGAGGCGACCGGTGATGCCGAAGTCGAGCAACGCGGTCCGGCCGTCCGGGAGCACGAACAGGTTGCCCCCGTGGAGATCGCCGTGGAACACGCCGTAGAGGAGCGCGCCCTCGAGGAACGAGATGAGACCGGCCCGCAGCAGCGCCGCAGTGTCGATACCCGCAGCGCGCATGCCCTCCACGTCGTCGAAGGAGAAGCCGGAGAGCCGCTCCATGACCATGACCCGCCGGGTGACGAGCGTCGGGTGCGGTCGGGGCACGATGATCGCCCGCTGATCGGTCCGCGCGAGCACCGCTGCGATGTCGAGCATGTTCGAGGCCTCGAGGCGGAAGTCGAGCTCCTCGAGGGAGAGCTGCGCGAACAGCTCGACGAAGCCGGTGACGTTCGCGGCGCGGGCGCCGGCGTGGAGGCGCTCGGCGGTCGCGGTGACGATCGCCATCGTCTCGAGGTCGGCGCGGAAGCGGCGGCGCAGGCCCGGGCGGCGGACCTTGACGACGACCTCGGTGCCGTCGACGAGGCGGGCGCGGTGGACCTGACCGATCGATCCGGCCGCGAGGGGCTCGGCGTCGAAGGACGAGAAGATCTCGTCGATCGGGCCGAGCTCGCGCTCGACGACGCCGCGGGCGACGCCCTCGTCGAGAGGCGGTGCCTCGTCGCGGCACCACGAGAACGCGTGGACCCACTCGTCGGGCAGCAGGCCCTCGGCGGTCGCGATGAACTGGCCGAGCTTGACGTAGGCAGGTCCACCGGCGCGCACGAGGCGCTGCGCGCGCTCGATCGTGGCGGCGCTGGCGTTCGGCGGCTCGACCCGCAGGCCGACCGACGCCGCTGCCGCGGCGAGGAGTCGGAACGGTGCGTCGGGGGCGGCGGCCGTCGTCGCTCTCCAGAGGGTCGAGGCCAGCGAGGCGAGGGTGTCCGGCCACACCCGTGGGGTGGCCAGGTCGACGGCCTCGATCGCGATGGATCGTCGACGACCGGTGGCCTCCTGGTGCCAGACGAGGGCCTGCTCGGTCAGCCCGGGCACCTCGGCGAGTCGCGCGGAGCGCCGGATCAGGTCGGCGAGGTCGGGCAGCGGGGGAGCGGTCGCGGAGGACATGCGGCCAGTGTGGCACGAGAACATACCGAGAGTATGTCCTCGTGCCGAGCGTCACGCCGGCCTGGCAGGATGGCCCGATGGACGAACGGCGAAGCGTGCTCGAGGAGGTCGTCGGGCTTCTGACGGCCCGACGACCCGGCAGGCCGCTCCTCGTCGGCGTCGACGGCGTCGTCGGGTCCGGCAAGTCGACCTTCGCGCGCGAGCTGGTGGCCGGGCTGCGGGAGAGGGGACGCCCGGCGATGCACCTCGACTCCGACGGGTTCCACCACGTACGGGTCGTCCGGCAGGCCGGGGCCGACCAGGCGCGCGGCTACTACGACCACGCCTACGACCTCGACGCGCTGGCCGATCGCGTCCTTCGTCCGCTGCGGGCGGGTGGGTCGCTCGAGGTCGCGACCCGCGTCCACGACCTCGAGACCGACGAGGTGGTCGCCGACGAGACCGCGGTCGTGGATCCTGCGGCCGTCGTGGTCTTCGACTGCACGTTCCTGCAGCGCGACGGCCTGCGCGACCTCTGGGACGAGGTCGTCTGGCTGGACGCCCCGCGCGCCGCAGCACTGCGCCGCGGGGTGTCGCGCGACGCGCTGCGGCTGGGCGGGCAGGACGCAGCGGAGGCCGCCTACGAGGCGCGCTACATGGCAGCGTGCGACCTCTATGTCGCCGAGCAGCGCCCGCGCGAGCGCGCGTCGATCGTCGTCGACCACGAGGACCCGGCGAGCCCGCGCCTCGTGCGGATGCCCTGAACGAGCAGGGTCAACGCAGCATCGCGCGGCGCAGTGCCGTCGCGATCTCCGGGTCGTCGACGTCCGCGGGGACGATCCCGGAGGCCAGCCAGGCCAGGACGTCTGCGGGCGCCACGTGCGCCCCGGTCGTCAGCTCGGCGTCGACGACGCGGTCGGAGTCGATGCCCTGGTCCAGGTGGCACCACGCGAGCCCTTCATCCGTCGTGTGGACCAACCATGTGGGGGTGTCGGACCAGGCGACGCAGGCGCAGAACCACGCGGCCAGCGACACGCGGGGACGGTCGGCCGGACGTGCCGCTGCGACGACCTCGTAGCGCGTGGCGACCCGCTCGAGCACGGCCTCGACGGCGGCCACGTCACGCGCCTCCGCGCGCTCCTGGTCCTCGTGCACGCCCGGCCTTCCTCAGCGCCAGCCGAGACCCGGCGCGACGTGGGTCAGGATGCTCTCGATGACGTGGGCGTTGTAGTCGACGCCCAGCTGGTTCGGCACCGTGATGAGCAGGGTGTCGGCGGCCGCGATCGCCTCGTCCTCGGCGAGCTGCTCGACGAGCTTGTCGGGCTCGTCGGCGTAGGTGCGGCCGAAGCGCGCGACGCCGCCGTCGATGTGGCCGACCTGGTCCTGGTCCTGGCCGCCCCGTCCGAAGTAGGCCCGGTCGAGGTCGTTCGTCAGCGCGAAGATGCTGCGGCTGACCGACACGCGCGGCTCGCGCTCGTGGCCGGCCTCGGCCCACGCCTTGCGGAAGATCTGGATCTGCTCGGCCTGCAGCTGGTGGAAGGGCACCCCCGTGTCCTCGGTCAGCAGCGTCGAGCTCATCAGGTTGAGGCCCTGCTGCGCGGTCCACTCCGCCGTGGCGCGCGACCCGGCGCCCCACCAGATGCGGTCACGCAGGCCGGGCGACTGCGGCTCGATCGGCAGGAGGCCGGGCGGGTTCGGGAACATGGGGCGGGGGTTCGGCTGTGCGAAGCCCTTGCCCTGGATGACCTCGAGGAAGACCTCGGTGTGCTGACGGGCCATGTCGGCGTCGGTCGTGCCCTCGGGCGGTACGTGGCCGAAGTAGCGGTAGCCCTCGATGACCTGCTCCGGTGATCCGCGGCTGATGCCGAGCTGGAGCCGGCCGCCCGAGATCAGGTCGGCGGCCCCGGCGTCCTCGGCCATGTACAGGGGGTTCTCGTACCTCATGTCGATGACGCCCGTGCCGATCTCGATGCGGCTGGTCCGGGCGCCGACCGCGGCCAGCAGCGGGAACGGCGACGCGAGCTGCTGCGCGAAGTGGTGCACGCGGTAGTAGGCGCCGTCACCGCCGAGGTCCTCCACCGCCTCGGCGAGCTCGATCGACTGGTGCAGCACGTCGGAGGCGCTGCGGGTCGCCGAGTGCGGCGAGTCCGACCAGTGCCCGAACGACAGGAACCCGATGCTCTTCATGTCTGCGTCAAGGCAACACGAGGG
>JALRCA010000002.1 GCA_023257515.1 Aeromicrobium sp. | reverse complement strand
TCAGCATCAGTCCCTCCGGCGCCCCGCACGACGGCACGCCGGCCGCCGACGGCGGTGTCAGCGAGGCCGTCGCCGCCGCCCTCCAGGTGGTCCGCGACTCCGGCCTGCCCCACGAGCTCAACGCGATGTTCACCAACATCGAGGGCGAGTGGGACGAGGTGATGGCCGTGGTCAAGCGAGCCGTGGAGGTCGTCGCGGAGGTCTCGCCCCGTGTCTCCCTCGTGCTCAAGGCCGACGTGCGCCCGGGATACGTGGGCCAGCTGGACGCGAAGGTCGAGCGGCTCGAGGCGGAGATCCAACGCACCGCCGGGCAGCCGTAGCCGGACGAACCTGAGAGTTTGTCCACATATTGGGGCAAACTCCTGCACTCGCGCCCAGGATGCGATTGCATGGTGACTGCTGCGGCCGCCAGGGACCCGAGACCCTGGCGGCCGCGGTCTGTCTCGACGGGGGCGCCGTCCGGCTGCGGTAGGGTTCCACAGTTCACGGGCGAATAGCTCAGCTGGTCAGAGCTTCCGGTTTACACCCGGACGGTCGGGGGTTCGAGTCCCTCTTCGCCCACCATCGCACCGTCGACGGACGCGACCCGGGAGCGCGAGCGCGCTGGCCGCCGCGACGACGGCGATCAGGGCGACGCACCCGAAGGCCGTCGCGAAGTCGCCGTGCTGGGTCCCGCGCCCTTGCACCAGGCCGGCGGCCAGGGCGATGCCTGAGACACCACCGAGCTGGTTGAGCAGCATCAGTGCACTGGACGCGCGGGCGACCGACGCAGCGGGAACGGCCTCGTACAGGGACCCCATCGTGGGAGCGATCGTCAAACCCAGCCCGAGGCCGCTGAGGGCCGTGGCTGCGGCCAGCACGGCGAGTGGCGCCTCGGCGGGCGCGGCGACGTACGCGACGAGCCCGCCGGCCGTCAGGAGCATGCCGACAGGCGACGTGACGCGTGGGCCGAGACGTGGCGAGCCGACACCGGACCTCTCGGCTGGGCTCAGGGAGTCGAGCCCGGCGCGCTCAGGCCTGGCACATCGCCTGGCTGTACGGGCCGCTGGTCGAGCGGCTGTCGCTCGGACCCCCGGCGACCGAGATGCTGCACGTGACCGCGGCGCCCGTCGGACCGGACTGCACGAACAGGCGGGCGTAGCCGGGCTTTCCGTAGACGCGGGTGGTGAGCGACCAGGAGGTGCCGAGGTTCTTGGCGACGCCGTAGCTGCGGTCGGGGCTCGTCGGGATGATGTAGCCGACGGTGCCGATCGGTCGGCTCGAGGTGACGGTCAGGGTGATCGCGCGGGACGGTGTGTTCAGGTTGTAGCCCTGGCCGGCCAGGCCGGACGGCGTACCGAAGAAGGTGTCGCCGTCGCCCGGGTCGCCCGGGAAGGATCCCGCCATGGGCTCCGCGCCGTCGTCGACGGGCTTGTTGTCGCCGGGGCGGTCGGCCGACGTCAGGTCGTCGGCCTTCGGCCCCTGGGCCGAGCGGTCGTCGCCACCCGTTCCGCCGCCAGGGCCGGTGACCACGATGATCCCTGCGGCGGCGACCAGCAGGACGACGCCCAACGCGATGACGACACGCGGGGTCAGGCGACGACGGAGCTTCTTGATCACGCCAAGGTCAACGAGGCGCTGGTGCAGAAGTGACGTGTGACGTGAGGTGCTCCGTCCCGCCGCGCCTGTGGACGGCAACCTGTGGACGGCGACCTCGCGCTGTCGGCGTCGGTTGACACGATGGGTCCATGACGACGACCGAGCTCGATGCCCTCGACGTCCTGCGCCGCCTCACGGGCCGTGACGACGCCGGGTTCCACCCTGGACAGCTCGAGGCGATCACGGCGCTCGTCGACGACCGACGGCGTGCGCTCGTGGTCCAGCGCACGGGGTGGGGCAAGTCGGCGGTGTACTTCGTCGCGACCTCGCTCCTGCGGGCCAGGGGCTGCGGTCCGACGCTGCTGGTCTCGCCGTTGATCGCGCTCATGCGCGACCAGGTCGCCGCGGCCGAGCGTGCCGGCGTGCGTGCCGCGTCGATCAGCTCCGCCAACGCCACCGAGTGGGACGAGGTCGCCGCGCGGCTCGCGGCCGACGAGATCGACGTGCTGCTCGTGAGTCCCGAGCGGCTCACCAATCCGCGCTTCCGCGACGAGCAGCTGCCGGGGCTGGTCTCGCGCATCGGCCTGCTGGTGGTGGACGAGGCGCACTGCATCTCCGACTGGGGCCACGACTTCCGTCCGGACTATCGACGCATCGCGACGCTCGTCTCCGAGCTGCCCGACGGTCTGCCCGTCCTCGCGACGACGGCGACGGCCAACGAACGGGTGGTCACCGACGTCGTCGAGCAGCTCGGTGCCGACGTGCTGACCCTGCGAGGCTCGCTCGCGCGGGCGTCGCTGCGCCTGGGCTGCCTGCGGCTGCACACGTCACGTGAGCGGCTCGCGTGGCTCAGCGAGCACCTGGACGACCTGCCGGGCAGCGGCATCGTCTACGCACTCACCGTCTCGACGGCGGAGGACACCGCTCGACTGCTCGCGGAGGCGGGCCACGCGGTGCGCGCCTACACCGGACGCACGGACCCCGACGAGCGGATCGAGCTGGAGGACCGGCTCCGGCGCAACGACCTCAAGGCCCTCGTCGCGACGAGCGCGCTCGGCATGGGCTTCGACAAGCCGGACCTCGGGTTCGTGCTGCACCTCGGCGCTCCATCGTCGCCGGTCGCGTACTACCAGCAGGTCGGGCGAGCGGGTCGAGCCACCGCCAACGCCGACGTCCTGCTGCTGCCCGGTCACGAGGACCAGGACATCTGGCACCACTTCGCGACCGCGTCGATGCCGAACCGCGACAAGGCCGCCGCCGTGCTGGGACAGCTCGGCCCCGAGCCGCTGTCGCTGCCCGCTCTCGAGGCACGTGTCGACATCCGGCGCACACCGCTCGAGCTCATGCTCAAGGTGCTCGACGTCGACGGCGCGGTCCGCCGCGTCAAGGGCGGCTGGGTCTCCACCGGACTGCCCTGGGACTACGACGAGGAGCGTTACTCGCGCATCGCCGCGGCACGTGAGTCCGAGCAGCAGGCGATGCTCGACTACGAGAGCGCCGACCGGTGCCGCATGGAGCTCCTGCAGGCCGCTCTCGACGACGAGAGCGCGGCACCGTGCGGCCGCTGCGACGTGTGTGCGGGTCCCTGGTACCCCACGACGGTCGGTGAGGACTCGACCCGGGCCGCCTCGGCGACCCTCGACCGGGTCGGGGTGCCGATCGAGCCGCGACTGCGGTGGCCCACGGGCGCCGGGCGCCTGGGCATCGAGCTCGACGGCAAGGACGTCAGCGGAGTGATCGGTCCGGACCTGCGCACCGAGCCCGGCCGTGTCGTCGCGCGTCTGACCGACCTGGGGTGGGGGAGCAGGTTGCGCGACCTCCTCGCCCCTGGCGCCGAGGACGGTCCGGTCGACGACGCCGTCCTGGGGGCGTGCGCCCGGGCCCTGCGCGACTGGCCGTGGGACGAGCGCCCGACGGGTGTCGTCGCCCTCCCGTCGGCGCGTCGGCCGGTGCTCGTCGACTCGGTCGCCCGTCGGCTCGCCGCGCTCGGACGCCTGGCGGACCTGGGCGATCTCGACCGGCCGGCCCCCGAGGCCCAGACCGGTGCGAACAGCGCATTCCGCCTGGCGGCGGTGTGGGGCTGCGGCGTCGTCGGCCCGCAGCTGGCAGCGACTCTCGAGGGCCATCGAGGGCCGGTCCTGCTGGTCTCCGACCTCGTGGACAGCCGCTGGACGCAGACCGTCGCGGGCCTGCACCTGCGCCGTGCGGGCGCCGACGCCGTCCTGCCGTTCGCCCTCGCCTCCGTCGCGTAGGGGTTGACGCCTCGTTGTGAAAGCAGCTTTCATGTGGGGATGGTCATCACGCAAGGAGCATTCGTTGCTCCGGTGCTCCCCACGTTGAGGGCGGAGCTCGACGACCTGCCCGCGCAGGCGCGGCGGGTCGCCGACGCGATCCTGGCCGACCCGCGCGAGGCGTCCGGGCTGCCGATCCAGGAGCTCGCTCGCCGGGCGGGCACGAGCGAGGCGTCGGTGACCCGCCTGGCGCAGCGCGTCGGTCGCCGGGGCTTCCCGGAGCTTCGCATCGCGCTCGCGTCCGAGAGCGCGGCCCTCGGGCCCTCGCGCGTCGTCGGGGACGTCGCGCTCGACGACCCGCTCGCCGACGTGCGCGCCAAGATGCTCGCGGACCTACAACGCTCGCTCGCCGACACGAGCAGCTCGCTCGACGACGACACGATCGACGCCGTGGCGCGAGCCGTCGTCGCGGCGCGCCGCGTCGTCGTCGTCGGCATCGCCGCGTCGGGCATCGTGGCCGACGATCTGGCGCAGAAGCTGGAGCGACTCGGCATCGCCGCGGTCGCCGTCACCGAGTACCACCGCGCCATGACGACGAGCGTCGGAGTGACCACGAGCGACGTCGTGCTCGGCATCTCCCACTCCGGCGAGACGATCGACGTCATCGAGCCGCTCGCCGCGGCCGCCCGGTCCGGCGCGACGACCGTGGCGATCACCTCCGGTGCCCGGTCCACGCTCGCCGGGACGTGTGACCACGTGCTGCGCACCGTCGCGGGCACCGACAACGCCTTCCGGCCGGCCGCGATGTCGAGTCGGGCCGCCCAGCTGTTCGTCGTCGACGTGCTGTTCGTCGCCGTCGTCCAGCGCGACCACGACCGGGTCGCTCCGCACCTGGCCAACAGCTGGCAGGCCGTGAGCGGCCGCCACCTCGACCGACGAGGAGAACGATGACGACGTCAGGCACGACGACGGCAGACACGACGGCACCGAGCCTGCGCGAACGCCTCGGCACGCTGTCGACCGAGCAGGTCGACGCCCGCTTCGCCGATCTCGACGCCCTGCCGACCCTGGCGGCGGCGCGCCTCATGAACGAGGCCGACGCGACCGTCCCGGCGGCGGTCGCACGGGTCCTGCCCTCGGTCGCCGAGGCCGTCGACGAGATCGCGGTCCGCATGGGACGCGGAGGTCGACTGATCTACGCCGGCGCCGGGACCGCCGGTCGTCTCGGCGTGCTGGACGCCAGCGAGTGCCCGCCGACCTTCTCGACCGACCCGTCACGGGTGGTCGGCATCGTCGCCGGGGGACCAGCCGCGCTGACCACGGCGATCGAGGGCGCCGAGGACGATCGGGGCGCGGCGCGTGCCGACGTCGCCTCGCTCGACGTCGGACCCGACGACACGCTCGTCGGCATCTCGGCCAGTGGTCGCACGCCCTACGCGATCGCCGCGGTCGAGAGCGCTCGTGAGGTGGGAGCGTTCACGGTCGGTCTCTCGTGCAACGCCGACTCGCCCCTGGCCGCGGCGGCGACCGTCGGGCTCGAGGTCGTCGTCGGACCCGAGGTGCTGGCCGGCTCGACCCGCCTCAAGGCGGGCACGGCGCAGAAGTACGTGCTCAACATGCTCTCGACGCTCACGATGGTCCGCCTCGGCAAGACGTACGGGAACCTGATGGTCGACGTCAGCGCGACCAACGAGAAGCTGCGCGCCCGCTCGTGGCGCATCGTGCACGAGGCCACCGGGGCCGACGACGACGCCGTCGACAGGGCGCTCGCCGCGGCCGACGGGGAGGTCAAGACGGCGATCGCGATGCTGCTCGCCGACACCGATCCTGCTGCGGCCCGCGCAGCGCTGGACCGCCACGGCGGCGTGCTGCGTCACGCCGTCGACGAGCTCCGCGGACCGTCCGCGGCGCGCACGGAGGGGGAATGATGACAGACGACGCACGACTGGCCGAGGACCTGCTCGCAGGCCTCGGTGGGTCAGCCAACGTTCGCGAGGTCGAGAACTGCATGACGCGCCTGCGGGTCGACGTCGTCGACGAGTCCGCCGTGGACACCGCTCGTCTCGAGGACGTCGACGGCGTGATCGCCGTCGTCGCCGGCCCGACGATGCAGATCGTCCTCGGTCCAGGACTGGTCGACCGCGCCGCCGATGCGCTCGAGGCCGCCCGTGCCTCGTCCTCGCGGGGCCCGACGACGGCGGAGGCCCTGGCCGACCGTGGCGCCTCGATGCGTGCCGAGCAGAAGCGACGCAACGACACGCCGGTCAAGAACGCGCTGCGACGCATCGCCAACATCTTCGTGCCGCTCATCCCGGCGCTCATCGCGTGCGGCATCATCGCCGGCGTCAACGGCGTCATCGTCAACCTCGTCGCGAGCGGTGACGCGCCCGGGCTCAAGGACATCCCGCCGCTGCTCGCACCGCTGTCCGGCGGCTTCCTGACGCTCATCTCGGTGTTCGTCGGCATGAACACCGCCAAGGAGTTCGGCGGCACGCCGGTCCTGGGCGGTGCCGTCGCCGGCATCGTGGTGTTCCCGGGCGTGGCCGACGTCGACGCGTTCGGCCGCACCCTCGCACCCGGACAGGGCGGCGTCATCGGTGCCCTCATGATCGCGCTGCTGGCCGCCTACGTGGAGCGCTTCACCCGTCGACACTGCCCGGACGCGATCGCGATGCTCGTGGTGCCGACCGTGACGGTGCTGGTCTCCGGCCTCGCCGCGCTGCTCGTGCTGATGTCCCTGGCCGGCTGGATCTCGACCGGCATCGCCGACGGCGTCACGTGGCTGCTCGCGAACGGAGGTCCGTTCACCGGCCTGCTCGCCGCGGGCCTGTTCCTGCCGATGGTCATGCTGGGGCTGCACCAGGCACTCATCCCGATCCACACGACGCTGATCGAGCAGGACGGCTACACCGTGCTGATCCCGATCCTCGCGATGGCGGGCGCCGCGCAGGTGGGTGCGGCGATCGCCGTCTACGTGCGGCTCAAGCACAACGAGTCGATGCGTCGCACGATCCGCTCGGCGGTGCCCGCGGGGCTGCTCGGCGTGGGGGAGCCGCTCATCTACGGCGTCACCCTGCCCCTCGGTCGCCCGTTCCTGACCGCGTGCGGCGGTGCCGCAGTAGCGGGCGCGTTCATGAGCACCATGAACATGCTCGGCACGAGCGTCGGCTCCTCGGCGATCGGCCCCAGCGGCTGGGCGATGTTCCCCCTGCTGAACGGCAACCAGGGCATCGGCACGGCCATGCTGGTCTACGGCATCGGCGAGATCATCGCCTACTCCGCCGGCTTCCTGCTGACTTGGTTCTTCGGTCTCAGCCGCCAGCAGGTCGCCGAGCTGAACGCGGTCGACGGCCTGCCGGGCACCGACGCCGCGACCGAGCTCCCGGACGCCGGCCCCGTCTCGGGCGCGCCGGCGGGCGACCCGCTCGTCTCGCCGCGCTGAACACTCGCCCTCGGCCCGATACGCTCCTGCATGCAGACGCCGCCGGGGCGTGTCGGGTCGAGAGGCAGGTCGATGAGCGCGAGCACGACTCCACGACGACGTGAGGCGACGCGCGAACGTCTGCTCGAGGCGGCTCGGCACGTGCTCGCCGAGACCGGGATCCAGGGCGCGACCGTCGAGACGATCTGCGAGCGTGCCGGGTTCACCCGCGGCGCGTTCTACTCCAACTTCGAGAGCAAGGACGACCTGGTGGTCGCCCTGTTCGCGCGCGAGCGCGACCAGATGATCGACCGCATCCAGGAGGCGGTCGAGGCCGAGGTCGGACCGGGTGGCGACCCGTCGGCCGTCACGCGCATCATCGAACGGTTCCTCGCGACCTACCCGAACGATCGCGAGAACTTCCTCATCCACCAGGAGTTCGTGACGCACAGCGTGCGGCACCCGCAGATCACCGGCGTCTACCGCGAGCTGTGGCAACGCACGACCGACGACCTGAGCGGCGTGGTGGCCGACGCCGCCTCGACCCTCGGTCTCGAGCTGCACGTGGCCCCGAGGACGCTCGCCCTGCTGCTGCACGGTGCGTTCGAGGTCGCGCTCCGCGACCACTTCCTGGAGTCCGACCAGGAGGCGTTCGACGGTGCGCGACTGCACGAGATGATCGGCGCCCTGCTGCTGCTCGCCGTTCCCGCCCAGGAGGCACGATGACGACGCTCGCCGACGTGGTCGCGGTGCTCGACCGGCTCTACCCGCGCTCGTGGGCGGACGACTGGGACGCCGTGGGGACGGTGGTCGGTGCCCCGGAGGCGCCGGTCCGCAAGGTGCTGCTCGCGGTCGACCCGGTGCAGGTCGTCGTCGACGAGGCGGTGGCCTGGGGAGCCGACCTGGTCGTCACGCACCACCCGCTCTACCTCAAGGGCGTCACGACCGTGGCGGCGACGAGCCCCAAGGGCCGTGTCGTCCACACGCTCGCGTCCCACGGCATCGGTCTGCACACGTGCCACACCAACGCCGACAGCCCGCCGCTCGGTGTCTCGGAGTCCATGGCGTTCGCGCTCGGCCTGTCCGACGTGCGACCGCTCGAGGCCGACACGGAGGCGCTGGACGCGTGGAGCGTGTATGTCCCGCGCGACGATGCCGACGCCGTGGCCGAGGCGATGTGGGCGGCCGGCGCCGGCCAGGTCGGCGACTACGACCGCGCCTCGTTCCGCAGCCCGGGCACCGGCACGTTCCGGCCGCTCGAGGGGGCCGACCCGGCCATCGGTGCCGTCGGCTCGGACGAGCGTGTCGACGAGGTGATGCTGCGGCTCGTGGCCGCTCCCGGCGTGCGTGAGGCCGTCCGTGCCGCGATGCGCGCCGCGCACCCGTACGAGGAGGTGGCGCACGAGGTCGTCGCCCTCGCACCGGCACCGTCCGAGCGAGGGTCGGGACGCGTTGGGGTGCTGTCGGAGACGACGACCCTCGGCGCCTTCGCCGAGCACGTCCGGGCCGCGCTCCCGCAGCACCACGGCGCGACGCGGGTCGCGGGCGATCTCGACGCGCCGGTGCGCACCGTCGCCCTCTGCGGAGGCTCGGGCGACTTCCTGCTCGGCGCGGCAGACGCGGCGGGGGCGGACGTCTACGTCACCTCGGACCTGCGACACCATCCCGTCTCCGAGCACCTCGAGCGCCCCGGCGCGTGCGCGGTGGTCGACGTGCCGCACTGGGCGGCGGAGTGGACCTGGCTGCCCGTCGCCGCGGCTGCCCTGACCGAACGGCTGGGGGATACGGTGGAGGCTCGCGTCTCGACCATCGTCACCGACCCGTGGACCCTCACGATCGGTGCAGACCCCAGGAGCCCACGCTGAACGCCGACCCCGCCTCCCAGCTCGTCCTGCTCGACGTGCAGGCCCACGACTCGGTCATCGCCCAGCTGACCCACCGTCGTACGAGCCTGCCGGAGCTGGCCCGGATCGCGGAGTTGACGGCCCAGGAGTCCGAGCTCGACGGTCGACGCGTCGAGGCGGCGACGGCGGTCGAGGACCTGGAGCGTGCGCAGAAGAAGGCCGACCAGGAGGTCGAGCAGGTCAAGGCGCGTCGAGCGCGCGACGAGGAGCGACTGGCCTCGGGTGCCATCCGCAACCCCAAGGACCTCGAGAGCCTGCAGCACGAGCTCACCGCCCTGCAGCGACGCATCTCGACCCTGGAGGACGAGGAGCTCGAGGTCATGGAGGACTTGGAGCAGGCCCAGGCCACGCTCATCGACGTGAACGCCGACCTCGAGGCGCTGCGCACCGACCTGCACCAGGTCGAGGCCGCACGCGACGCCGCGGTCCAGGCGATCGACGTCGAGCTCGAGGCCAACCGCGTCGAGCGGGACCAGGTCGTGGCCGGTGTGCCCGATGACCTGCTGGCGCTGTACGAGAAGCTGCGGGCCCAGCACGGCATCGGCGCCGCGGCACTGCGAGCCCGCCGCTGCGAGGGCTGCCGGCTCGAGATCAACGCGGCCGACCTGCGCGACATCGCGAACCGCCCGGCTGACGAGGTCGTGCGGTGCCCGGAGTGCAGCCGGATCCTGGTGCGGACGGCCGAGTCGGGGCTGTGAAGGTCGTCGTCGAGGCCGACGGCGGATCGCGCGGCAACCCGGGCCCGGCCGCCTACGGCGCGCTGCTGCGCGACGCCGACACCGGCGAGGTCATCGCCGAACGCGGCGAGGCGATCGGCAGGGCCACGAACAACGTCGCGGAGTACCGGGGCCTGATCGCCGGTCTCGAGCTGTGGGCCGAGCACGCACCGGACGCCGACCTCGAGGTCCGGATGGACTCCAAGCTCGTCGTCGAGCAGATGGCGGGTCGCTGGCGCGTCAAGCACCCCGACATGGTGCCCCTGCACGCCCGGGCCGGCGAGATCGCCCCGAGCGGCACCACGTGGACGTGGGTGCCCCGCGCCGAGAACGCGGCGGCCGACGCCCTGGTCAACCAGGCCCTCGACGGACCGTCGCGCTCGGAGGCGCTGCCGCCGGCCGACGACGTCGTCGCGGCTCCCGCGGCGCCGGCCAAGGACGCGAACCCGCTCATCGGGTGGCGCGGTGGCCTGCACGGGGACCCGACGACGATCGTGCTGCTGCGCCACGGCGTCACCGCCAGCACGGTCCGCAAGCTGTTCTGTGGCAGCGGAGGCTCGGACCCGGGTCTCACCGCCGAGGGCGAGGCGCAGGCCGTCCGTGCGGCAGCGTGGATCGACCGCACGCTCGACGTCGGCGCGATCATCGCGTCGCCCCTGCGACGGACCCAGGAGACGGCCGGATTCGTGGCGCGGGAGCTGGGACTCGACGTCTCGCTCGAGCCCGGCGTGGCCGAGGCCGCGTTCGGGGAGTGGGACGGCCACACGTTCGCCGAGATCATGGAGCGGTGGCCGGACGAGCTCCAGGCCTGGCTCGGCTCGACCTCGGTCGCACCACCGGGCGGGGAGACCTTCGACGCCGTCTACGAGCGGGTGCGCGAGGCCCGGGACCGGCTGCTCGACCAGCACGCGGGACGCACCGTCGTCGTGGTCAGCCACGTGACCCCGATCAAGATGATGGTGCGCCTGGCCCTCGACGCCCCGATGCCGATCATCCACAAGATGGAGCTCGCGCCGGCGAGCATCACGACGATCGCCTGGTGGCCCGACGGCACGCCCTCGCTGCGCAACTTCTCCGTCGTCCCCGAGTAGTCCCGCGGCGTCCCTCAGGTCGTGACGACGTCGAGAGCCGTGCCGGACTGCTCGACGGTCCAGCCGAGATCACGCCACGCGGTGGCCAGCTCGTCGACGGTGGTGGGCTGCGCGCCCTCGACCAGCAGGTCACGCACGAGTCGCCCCTTCGTCGCCTTGTTGAAGTGGCTCACGACCGTGCGCCGGCCGTCGACCTCGTGGAGGACGCGGACGGTCGCGGTCCGCGGCGCGAGCGCGGTGCTCGGCTTGCCGAGGTTGACGTAGGTCCCGGAGCGCAGGTCGACGAGCAGGCCGTCGCAAACCTCCTCGTCCAGCACCGCCGGCAGCACGGGCCTCCACCGGCTCGCGACCGGACCGAGGCGCGGCAGCGTGACGGTGCCGGAGAGACGGTAGGCCGGGATCGGGTCGGTGACGCGCACCAGCCCGAAGAGCGCACTGGCGACGGCCAGCTGCTGTGCTGCGCGCCGAGTGGCCTCGGCGTCGAGCGAGGCGAGGTCGAGCTCGCCGAACAGGACGCCGGTGTAGACCCGGCCGGCCGGCGCGCACGGGACCTCGAACAGGCGGGCATCGGTCTCGATCGCGTCGGCCTGGGTCGACCCGAGCCCCAGCACCTCGCCGGCCCGCCGGGTGCCGGCCAGCCGGACGAGGGCGCGGGACACCTGGTCGCGCACGCGGTTCAGGCGTGGGAAGGACAGGGACTCCAGCTCCAGCGCGGGTCCGTCGGCGGGTGCGGTCTTGCCCTCGGAGGGCGGCAGCAGCACGAGCACCGAGCGAGCCTATCGAGTGGGCGGCAGCACCTCGGACCACGCCCACAGGACGGTCGAGCACCCGACCACCAGCAGGGGCGTGGTGGCGAGACCGAGTCGGTGCACCGGGCCCCAGCCGAGCACCTCGCGCGCGGAGCGGCGCCACAGGATGTTGGCGAGCGAGCCGATGGCCGTCAGGTTCGCGCCGACGTTGACGCCGACCAGCACGGCCAGCACCGAGACCGGCCCGACCGCTGCGGCGACGGGCAGGAGCAACAGGGTCGCGGGCAGGTTGTTGACGAGGTTCGCCGCGACCATCGCGACGAGGGCGGTCAGCACGACGGCCCACCAGCCGTGTCCCTGTGGCACCACGTGGGCCACGCGGTCGCCGACAGGAGTCGCTGCGACGGCGATGACGAGCCAGCCCCACAGGATGACCACGGCGGCGAGGGGCAGGTTGGCGGCGTGGACGACGTCGCGGACGCTCGTCCGGCGCCGCGCGAGCGCGTGGACGCCCAGGACGAGTGCGCCGGCCGTGGCGGGGATCCACGGCGTCACGCCGGTCGCGAGGCCCAGCAGCACCGCGACGACGACGGCCGTCGCGAAGACGGGCACCGGGACACGCTCGCCCACGCGGGCGCGGGGGACCTCGCCGCGTCGACGCGACCACCAGCGCACCACCAGCAGCTCGCCGGCCACCGCCACGACCCACACCGGCAGCATCAGGAGCGTGAAGCGGCCGAAGGACAGGCCGGCGGCGGTGAACGCCAGCAGGTTCGTCAGGTTGGAGACCGGCAGCAGCAACGAGGCCGAGTTGGCCAGTCGCAGGGTCAGCATCGCGCCGGTCGCGGCGAGGCCGGCCGCGAGCAGGACGGGCGTCAGCAGGACGACCGTCGCGTCCAGGGTCAGGGTCACGGTGACGCCGGTCGCGAGCAGGGCGGCCAGCAGCACGAGGCGGGTCGTGCTGCCGGCGCCGACGCGGGCGACGGCTCCACCCCAGGCCTCGAACAAGCTCTCGCTCGCGCACGCATGCGCCAGGACCGTGATGGCCACCAGGTAGCCGACGACCTCGGCGAGCGCGGCGAGGTCGTGGGTCACGCGCCCATCATGGCCCCCACCCCCACCCCCTCACCCGCTGAGTCCCCCCACCCCGCTGAGTCCCCCCACCCCGCTGAGCGTGACGTTCTGGCGCGCTGCAGCGGCGTGTCGCGGCCAGAA
>JALRCA010000097.1 GCA_023257515.1 Aeromicrobium sp. | reverse complement strand
TCCGTCCGCGGGTGCGTCGTCTCTCCTGACCTCTCGGTGCTCAACCTCGTCGTCGTCAAGAAGGGAGCCGCCGACGTCCCCGGGCTCACCGACGAGGAGAAGCCCCGCATGCGCGGCCCCAAGCGCGCGTCCAAGATCCGCAAGCTGTTTGCCCTGACCAAGGACGACGACGTCCGCAAGTACGTCAACACCTACCGACGCAAGTTCACCGTCGGGGAGAAGACGCACTCGAAGGCTCCCAAGATCCAGAGGCTCGTCACCCCTCAGACTTTGCAGCGCAAGCGCGCCCGCAAGGCCCTGAAAGTCGCCCGAATCACGAGGTCCAAGGCCGAGGCTGCCGAATACCACAAGCTTTTGGTGACTCGCCTCAAGGCCGCGCGCGAGCGTCGCTCCGAGTCGATCGCCAAGAAGCGCGCCGTGAGGGCCGCGTAGCCCTGGATGCCGACCTCGGTGCCCGTGAAGAAGCACATCGCCGTGATGACGCCGACGGTGCCGCCGATGATCGCCAGCGCACCGCTGCCGAGCGCGACCTCTGCGAGGAGTCGGACGATCTCCTTGCTGTAGCTCGTGATCGTGCGCGGGACGGCCGCGAGCACCCGCAGGTAGAACAGCATCTGCCGTCCGAGCTCGTCGAGCTTGGCGGCGGGCGTCTCGTAGAGCGCCGTCAGACGGTTGGACGCCATGTCACATCCCCTTCGGCGGCACGAGCTGCAGGTAGACGGCCGAGACGACGAAGTTGACCACGAACAGCAGCATGAAGGTGATGACGACGGACTCGTTCACGGCATCGCCCACGCCCTTGGGACCGCCCTTGGCGTTCATGCCCTTGTAGGAGGCCACGATGGCGGCGATGAAACCGAACACGAGGGCCTTGAACATGCCCTGGTAGATGTCGGGGAGCTGCGCGAGTGCCGTGAACGACGCCAGGTACGCACCCGGCGTGCCGCCCTGGAGGACGACGTTGAACACGTAGCCGCCCGCGACGCCGACGACGCTCACGAGACCGTTGAGGAAGACGGCGACGAGCATGCAGGCGAGGACCCGCGGGACCACCAGGCGCTGGATCGGGTCGATGCCCAGCACCATCATGGCGTCGAGCTCCTCGCGGATCTTGCGGGAGCCGAAGTCGGCGGCGATGGCCGACCCGGCGGCGCCGGCGACCAGCAGGGCCGTCGCGATGGGCCCGGCGTTGCGCACGACCGCGAGCACGGCGGCGGAACCGGTGAACGACTGCGCGCCGAACTGCTGGATCAGGCCGCCGACCTGCAGCGCGATGACCGCACCGAAGGGGATCGCCACGAGCGCCGTGGGCACGATCGTCACCGTGACGATGAACCAGGCCTGCTGCAGGAACTCCTTGAGCTGGAACGGGCGGCGGAACAGCGCGACGAACACGTCGAGCATGAACGCGAAGAGGCTCCCGGCCATCTTCGCCGGGGCCGTGACCTGCTGGATGCTCACCCGTTGGCCCCCGGAGCCAAGGACATGTTCGACTCGAACGATCCGGGGGGCGGGGTGATGCCGTTCTGCTGCAGCCACTCCCCCGGCGGACGCTGACCGCGACGCGGACGACCGTCGGAGGGCTCGAGCTGCGGCGGGATGGGCGGCAGGGGCGGCATCTCGAGGTTGGCCTCGGCCGCCAGCTCGTCGGCGTCCTTCTCCTCGCTCATCCCGATGGGCCCGACGCGCTGGGCGTTCAGGAACTGCGCCACGACGGGCTCGGTCGAGGACAGCAGCATCTCGCGGGGACCGAACATCGCCAGGTGCTTGTGGTAGAGCAGGCCGATGTTGTCGGGCACCGTGCGCGTGGAGTTGATGTCGTGCGTCACGATCAGGAACGTCGCGTCGATCTGCGCGTTCAGGTCGATGAAGAGCTGGTTGATGTAGGCGGTGCGCACCGGGTCCAGACCCGAGTCCGGCTCGTCGATCAGGAGGATCTCCGGGTCGAGCACCAGCGCGCGGGCCAGACCGGCACGCTTGCGCATGCCGCCGGAGATCTCACCGGGGAGCTTGTTCTCCGCGCCGGCCAGACCGACGAGCTCCATCTTGTCCATCACGATCTGGCGGATCTCGGACTCGGACTTCTTGGTGTGCTCGCGCAACGGGAACGCCACGTTGTCGTACAGGTCCATCGAGCCGAACATCGCGCCGTCCTGGAACAGCACGCCGAACAGCTTGCGGACCTCGTAGAGCTCCTTCTCGGAGCAGGAGGCGATGTCGGTGCCCTCGATGACGATCGAGCCCTCGTCGGGCTTGATGAGGCCGATCAGCGCCTTGAGGAAGACCGACTTGCCCGTTCCGGACGGGCCGAGCATCACGGAGATCTCACCGGCGGGCAGCGTCAGCGAGACGCCCTTCCAGATGAGCTGCTTGCCGAACTGCTTCGTCAGGTTCGTCACCGCTACGTCGACGCCCATGTTGACCTCTTCCTCCGCTGACCCCGGGT
>JALRCA010000197.1 GCA_023257515.1 Aeromicrobium sp. | reverse complement strand
TCGGGTTGACCTTCACGTCGGTGCCTCTCGGGATGTTGTGTGGCGCTTACTTGTACCGGTAGACGATGCGTCCGCGGGCGAGGTCGTAGGGCGAGAGCTCCACGACGACGCGATCCTCGGGGAGGATGCGGATGTAGTGCTGACGCATCTTCCCGCTGATGTGCGCGAGGACCTTGTGGCCGTTGGCCAGCTCGACCCGGAACATCGCGTTCGGGAGTGCCTCGACGACGGCACCCTCCATCTCGATGACGCCTTCTTTTTTCGCCATGACCTCAGCTTCTCTGGTTTGCTTCGTCTGCGACCGTCCCTGCGCGTGGCACCGGCCCGTGGGCATGCGTCAACGCGGCTGAAAAGGCCGACTCGTCAGTCTAGGCGGTCGGGGCCGGACAACTCAAATCGACCGTCACCCGACGAACCAGAGCCGTGCGATCTTGGCCGGGCGAGGCGTCTCGACGTCCTCGGCCGGGTCACCCTGCGGACCTCGGAACGCGTACCAGCCGTCCCGACGCCGCTCCCAGGGACCGCGCTCCTCGCTGGTCTGCAGGACGTCGCCGTCGTCGTCGCACCGCGCCACGCAGAACGCAGAACCGTTCCACCCGGGCGCCGTGGCGCCCCAGGCCCCGCCGGTCCGGTCGCGCCAACGACTGCCGTCGGCGAGCTCGACCATGAACGGGCGCGGCTCCCCGGAACCGTCCGAGCTCGTGTACGGCTCGGACGGGAGCTCGGCGACGGTCCGTCGGACGAGGGTCCGATCGACGGGATCCTGCAGACAGAGGACGTGCTTCTGGCGTCGGTCCTCGATCCAGCACGCCGACGTCCCGTCCGCCGTCGAGCCGTACCAGAAGACCCGGTTGTTCCGCGCGTTGGGCGAGAGGCCGACGAACGACATCGCCTCCTCGCCCGTCAGGTCCTCGACCTTCCAACCGGGCTCGAGCGAGCCGTCGGCGGCGACGGCACGCACGACGGTCTGCGGCGGACCGACCTGGGGCAGGCAGCGGCACACGATGATGCGCGTGATCGTCCCCCGCGGCTCCGCCGTGGTCGAGCCTGAGGCGGGGCGGAAGGTGACCCGGTAGCCGGTGCCGGCTGTCAGGTCGGCCGCGAAGGTGATGGTGCGGCCCGCGACCTCGGCCGGCTGGTCGGCGTTGACGTAGACCTTCTGGGCCGCGGCGACCGGGTCACCGACGCCGATGCCGTCGAGCGTGCGGACCGCGCGACCCCGGGGACGGATCTCGGTCAGGACGCCGTCCTCGAAGACCAGGGCGCAGTCGACGTAGACGATCTCCACCCGGCCCGTGCTCGACACGTCGTCGAGGTCCTCGGCCACGGCACGGGCCTGGGCGACGGTCATGCCGGGCGACAGGCCTCGGTAGCCCGTCGGCTGCAGGCTGTTGGCGGCGCGCACCGGGTCGAAGGCGGCGAGCAGTCGTGTGCGCAGGAGGGCTCCGCTGGCGGCGTCGAGGTCCAGACCGCCCGTGACACTGGCGATGCAGCTCAGCTGCTTCCGCGCCTGGGGGTCGTCGGAGACGCGGAACGCGACGGTGTGGACGACGAGGTCCGGATCCTCCTCGTGCAGCTCCTTCGCTACCGTGCACGGATCCGGCGGGCTGCACGTGTCGATCCCGTCCGAGACGAGGACGATGGCCCGCTTGCCTTCACCCGACGGGAGCTCGGCCGCGGCCCGTCGCAACGACGCCCCGATCGGGGTGTAGCCCGACGGCTCGAGCGTCGCCACCTTCGATCGGAAGGTCGGCTCGTCGATCGCGCCGAACGGCACGATCGACCTGATGTCACGACATCCCTTCGCCTTGTCGGCGTCCGACGACCCCGTCGACGTCCCGTAGGCCAGCAGCCCGATCCGGTGACCCTTCGCCAGGTCCTTGGCCAGCGACGTCACCGCGGCGCGCGCCGCGGCGAATCGCTGACCGGGGGCGTCCTCGACCTTCATGGAGCCCGACGCGTCCAGCACGACCATCACCGGGACGCGCGGTACCTTCGCCGCCGCAGCCTTCGTCCTCGCCGGCGGGCGGTCGTCCGGACCGGACCACGAGCAGCCCGAGACGACCAACGATGCCAGCACGACCAGCAGCAGGACCCGACGCATGGCAGGGAGGCTAGGGGCAGTCGGGCCCGTGGCGTGGGGATTCGGCCAGATGCGTGCCGCGCTCGTGCCTGTCGCCGCGTGAGACGAAGTGGAACGGTGGCGCCGGATGCGTCAGGATTCACGCATGAGCGATCAGCAGCCGCCGGCTCCCGGCCAGTACCCGCCGCCGAACCAGCAGGGATGGGGCCAGCAGCAGCCCTCGTACGGACAGGGCGGCTACGCGCCGCAGGCGGCGCCCACCGGGCCCAGGCGCCGGGTGCCATGGCTGCCGCTCGCGGTCGGCGCCCTGGCACTCATCGGGTACGACGGGCTCTCGGGCTTCATCACGACGATCACCTACCGGGTCGGCTCCGAGTACGGCGGCTGGAACTTCGAGTCGGTCATCTATGTGTTCGCGAGCCTCGTGACGCTGGTCGCGGCCGTGCTGGCGGTCGTGGCCCTGCTCGGTGGCAACCGCGGCCTGCAGCTGGCCGCGGCCGGCGTCACCGCGTTCGCCGCGCTGCTGCAGTTCGTCGGGATCTTCACACGGCTGGTCAACTTCCTCGGCAACTCCAACGACTACGGCGGCAACTACGCGGCCGGCGGGTTCCTGAGCATCCTCTTCGGCTTCGGGACCGTGCTCATCATCGGTGGCATCGCCGCGGTGCTGTTCCTCAAGAAGGACTGACCGCGCCCGGGCCCGTCTCTGCCCGTCCCACTCCTCGATCGATCAGGCGCGACAGCACGATCGCGGTCTCGGTGTGGTCGACGTTCGCGGTCTCGACGCGCACCCGCTCCAGGGCACGCTCGAGATCGCGGACGTCGCGCGCGACGATGTGCAGCAGCGCGTCCGCCTGACCGGAGACCGTCGCGGCCGCGTGGACCTCGGGCACGCGTCCGAAGGCACGGCGCAGCTCCTCGGGAGAGATCGTGCCCTGGCAGTGCACCTCGACGTACGCCTCGGTCGTCCAGCCCATCTCCTGCGGGTCGACCACGACCGTGAATCCCGTGATGACGCCGTCGGCGACGAGCCGGTCCATGCGGCGCTTGACGGCCGAGGCCGACAGACCGACGGCCTCGCCGATCACGGCGTAGGCCGCCCGCGCGTCACGGGTCAGCTCGTCGAGGATCCGGCGGTCGAGAGCATCCATGCACCCATGCTCGCAAAGAATCGCGTCGAGATCAGCAACTGCGCCTGATTCTTGCGTCGACGCGCCAGATATCGGGCTCGCTGCCTCGCGGATGGGCGAACTAGCATAGATGTGTTGCGCCCTGACCCGGGGCGCCCGTCCTCCAGGTGGCCGCATGACGATCCTCGACACCACTCGCACCGTCACTCCCGTCGCGCGCCCCGCGAGGGCCCGCTCGGCGCGGATGCGCAGCTACGCGATGTGCGAACCGAGGTTCTTCGACGTCACCTACGCCATCAATCCCTGGATGGATCCCTCGACCACCGTCGACACCGAGCGCGCCCACCTGCAGTGGCAGGTGCTGGCCCAGACCTACCGCACCCTCGGTCACACCGTCGAGCTCATCGAGCCGGAACCGGGCCTGCCCGACATGGTCTTCGCAGCCAACGGCGCGCTCACGATCGGCGACCGGGCCTACGGTGCGAGCTTCCGGCACGCCGAACGCCGACCCGAGGCCGAGGCGTGGGCGAGCTGGCTGGCGGGTCGCGGGGTCGACGTCGTGCGACCCCGCGAGACGAACGAGGGCGAGGGCGACTTCCTGACCCTGGCGCACGTCGTGCTGGCCGGCACCGGCTTCCGCACGAGCGTCGCGGCACACGTCGAGTGCGCGGCGGCCATCGATCGGCCGGTCGTCTCGCTCGAGCTCGTCGATCCGCGCTTCTACCACCTGGACACCGCGCTCGCCGTGCTCGACGACGGGCACGGAGACAGCCCGGCCGACATCGCCTACCTGCCCTCGGCCTTCAGCCCGCACAGCCTGCGGACCCTGCGCGAGCTGTTCCCCGGCGCGCTGGAGGTCTCGCTCGGCGACGCGCTCGTCCTCGGCCTGAACGCCGTGAGCGACGGTGCCAACGTCGTGGTCCCGGTCCAGGCCACCGGACTCATCGACCAGCTCCACGCACGCGGGTACACGCCCGTGCCGATCGACGTGAGCGAGCTGCTCATGGCCGGTGGCAGCGTCAAGTGCTGCACGGCCGAGCACCACCGCTGACCGGCAGCCCTCGTCCCGCCCGGCAGAGGCGAAGGGCCCGGGCCTCTTTGGCCACTTCGTTCACACGCGTCTCAGAATTCACGTACGCTTCTCGGCGTGTCGCGTATCTCGGTGTGGTTCGGCGTGCTACTGGTCGCCGCCTTGTTGGTGCCGGTCGGCGCTGCCCAGTCGGCCTCGGCGCTGCTGTGCACCAGCTACTCGTCGTGCAGCCGCGCGGGGTACGGCCACGGCGGCTACGAGAGCAAGCAGCGCAACAGCTACTGGAACATGTACACCGGCACGAACTGCACCAACTACGTCGCCTACCGCCTGATCAGCACCAACGGGATGCCGAACACCCGTCCGCGTCCCGGCGTCGGCAACGCCCGCGACTGGGGGCCGACGATGTCCGACGTCACCGACAAGCGTCCGAGCGTCGGCTCCGTCGCCTGGTGGGGGCGACCGTCCGGAGGCAACCACGTCGCCTACGTCGAGCGCGTCGTCGACTCCGACGAGATCCTGATCTCCGAGTCCAACTACGGCCGCGCCTTCGACTGGCGCCGGATCACGAAGGGCTCCGGCTGGCCCGACGGCTTCATCCACTTCGCCGACGCCACCCTCAAGAACACCTCGAAGCCGACGATCGGCTCGACCCCCAAGGTCGGCGTCAAGGTCACGGCGACCCCTGGCGGCTGGAGCATGACGCCCAAGCTCTCCTACCAGTGGCTCCTCGGCACGAAGAAGATCCGCGGCGCGACGTCGCGCACGTTCACGCCCAAGGAGTCGATGTACGAGCGCAAGCTGAGCGTCCGCGTCACGGCGAAGAAGGCCGGGCAGAAGACCCTGACCTCGACGTCGAAGGCGGTCGAGGTGCGGGCGGGCTCGCTCGTCCCGCAGTCCGCGCCGTCGGTGGACGGCACCCCGGCCGTCGAGCAGACCCTGTCCGCCGACACCGACGGGGCCTGGTCGCCCAGCCCGACGTCGTACCGCTACCAGTGGTACGCCAACGGTCAGAAGATCGCGGGCGCGACCGACAAGACCTACAGGCCCGACGCCGACCACGTCGGCGACAAGCTCAAGGTCAACATCCGGGCCTTCCGCGACGCGCACAAGAGCTCTCTCGTCTCGTCCAAGGAACGATCCCCGGTCGCGCTCGGCACGCTCGTGGAGACGACCAAGCCCACCGTGACCACGGCGCCGGCGGTCGACAAGGCGCTCACCACGACTCCTGGCGCGTGGAAGCAGCAGGTCGAGATCGCGTACCAGTGGTTCCGCGACGGCCTCCAGATCGACGGAGCCACGACGTCGAGCTACCAGCCCACCGTCGCCGACCTGGGCACGAGGATCACGTCCGTCGTCACGGCCCGTCGACCCGGCTTCCGCACGGTCGAACGCACCCTGACCTCCGGCACCGTCGCCAAGGCCGTCTTCGCCCGGCCCGGCACCCCGACCGTGACGGGCACGCCACAGGTCGGTCAGCCCCTGCAGGCGCTGCCGGGCCTGTGGCAGCCCGAACCGGCCGTCCTGAGCTACGCGTGGTTCGCCAACGGCAAGGCGATCAAGGGCGCTACCGGCGAGACCTACGTGCCGACGCCCGCCCAGAAGGGGCGGACCATCACCGTCAAGGTCCTCGGTGAGCGTCCGGGCTACGTCGGTCGCACGGTCGCCAGCGGCGCGACGAGGGCCGTGGCCGCCGGCGCGATCGTCTTCGAGCGCGAGCCCGCGATCTCGGGCACCCCGGTGCTCGGGCAGCGACTCACGGCCGTCCCGGGCGTCACGCCGCCGCCCGGTGGTTCGATCGCCTACCGCTGGTACCGCGGCAAGACGGCGCTCTCGGCACGCTCGCAGACGTACACGCCGGTCAAGGCCGATCTCGGCCAGCCCCTGACCGTCAAGGTCACGGTCACTGCCCCGGGCTACGCGACCGCGTCGCGCAGCGCGGCACCCGTGACGGTCCAGGCGACGCCCAAGCTCACCGTGAAGGCCACGGGCGGACGGGGCTCGGCCTCGTTCGTCATCACCGTGACCGCAGCGGGCTCCGCGGCGACGGGCAACGTGAGCGTCACCCTGACGACGAAGAAGGACTGGAACCGACTGCGCTCGGGCAAGGCCACGCTCCGCATCAGCGGCATCAAGGCGGGCCAGGACCGGTCGTTCACGGTCCGCTACGGCGGCAGCGCGAGCGTGCTCCCGACCGAGAAGGTCGTGCAGGTCACCGTCCGCTGACGATCACTGCGGCGTCCTCGGCGCGAGCCGGCCACGCCCCTCGTCGAGGGCGGTCAGGACCCTGGGTCCGTCCGCGGTCACGGCGACCGTGTGCTCCCAGTGGGCGCCACGACTGCCATCGACCGTCACGACGGTCCAGTCGTCCGCCAGGGTCCGGCTGCGCGCCGACCCGAGCGTCACCATGGGCTCGATGGCGATCACGACGCCCGGCACGAGCTCCGGTCCCTTGCCGGCGCGGCCGACGTTCGGCACGTCGGGAGCCATGTGCATCGCGGTCCCGATCCCATGGCCCGTGTAGCCCTCGAGGATCCCGTACCCCTCGGGCACGCTGGACTCGATCGCATGACCGACGTCGCCGAGTCGCGCTCCTGGCACGGCCGCTGCGATCCCGGCCCAGAGCGCGTCGTGCGTGACCCGGCTCAGGGTCGCGTCGTCGTCGGAGACCGTGCCGACCTCGACGGTGATCGCGGCGTCGCCGTGCCAGCCGTCGACGATCGCGCCGGCGTCGACCGACAGCAGGTCACCGTCGAGGAGCTCGCGGGGACCCGGGACGCCGTGCACGACCTCGTCGTTGACCGACGTGCAGATCACGCCACGGAATCCGCCGTGTCCGGCCGCGTCGGCGCCGTAGTCGAGGAAGTTCGAGCGCGCCCCGTGCTCCGCGAGGACCTCGCGCGCCAGCACGTCGAGCTCGGCCGTCGTCGTCCCAGGCACGGCACCACGTCGCACCCGCTCCAGCATGGCGGCCACGACCAGGCCGGCCGTCCGCATCCGCTCGACCTGCTCGGCGGACTTGGTCTCCAGGCCCCGGCGGAAGATCACGCGTCGCGTCAGAGCCCGAGGGCGTCGTCGATGCGCGCGGCGACCTCGTCGACCGATCCCATGCCGTCGACCTCGCGCAGCAGACCCCGCTCACGGAAGATCGGCAGCAGCGGAGCGGTCTCGGCCACGTAGACCTCCTGGCGGTGCCGGATGACGTCCTCGGTGTCGTCGCTGCGACCGCTCGACTCCGCCCGCTTGAGCAGGCGGGCGATGAGCTCCTCGTGATCCACGACCAGCACCAGGACGTGGTCGAGGTCCTGGCCGAGCTCGGCCAGGATCGCGTCGAGCGTCTCGACCTGGTCGGGGGTGCGAGGATAGCCGTCGAGGATGAAGGACTCGCGGGCGTCGTCCTGCGCCAGACGATCCTTGACCATCGCGTTGGTGATCTCGTCGGGCACGTACTCGCCAGCGTCCATGTAGCGCTGGGCGGCCTGGCCGAGCTCGGTCTGCTGCGAGACGTTCGCCCGGAAGATGTCGCCGGTCGAGACGTGCGCTCCCCCGATGCGCCGCGCGAGGCTCTCGGCCTGCGTGCCCTTGCCCGCCCCGGGCGGACCCATGATCAGAAGACGCGTCACCGCAGGAATCCTTCGTAGTTGCGCTGCTGGAGCTGGCTCTCGATCTGCTTCACGGTGTCGAGGCCGACGCCCACGATGATCAGGATCGTCGTGCCACCGAAGGGGAAGTTCTGGCTCGCGTCGAGCAGCGCCACGGCGAGCATCGGGATCAGCGCGATGAGACCCAGGTACAACGCGCCCGGCGCGGTGATACGGCTCAGCACGTAGGCCAGGTAGTCCTGCGTCGGCCGACCCGCCCGGATGCCCGGGATGAAGCCGCCGTACTTGCGCATGTTGTCGGCGACCTCCTCCGGGTTGAAGGTGATCGCCACGTAGAAGTAGGCGAAGAACACGATCAGCGCGAAGTACGTGATCATGTAGTACGGGTGGTCACCACGCACGAAGTGGTCGGTGATGAACACCGCGCCCGGTCCGTCTGGCCGGAACTGCGCGTACAACGCCGGCAGGTACAGCAGACTCGAGGCGAAGATGACCGGGATGATGCCGGCCTGGTTGACCTTGAGCGGGATGTAGGTCGAGGAGCCGCCGAACATCCGGCGCCCGACCATGCGCTTGGCGTACTGGACCGGGATCCGGCGCTGCGCCTGCTCGATGAGGATGACGGCCGCGACGATGACGAGACCGACGAGCACCACGACGGAGAACGTCGCCCAGCCCTTCTGCTCCTTGATCAGCCACATGGCGCCGGGGAACGTCGCGACGACCTGCGTGAAGATCAGGATCGACATGCCGTTGCCGACGCCGCGGTCGGTCACGAGCTCGCCGAGCCACATGATGACGGCGGTGCCGGCGACCATGGTGAGGACGATCAGCAGGAAGGCGGGGATGCTGTCGGGGCGGTAGAGCAGCTGGCCGCAGTCGACGCCGCCGAACAGCTGGCCGCTGCGCGCGAGCGCCACGATGCCCGTGGCCTGCAGGACGGCGAGGCCGAGCGTCAGGTAGCGGGTGTACTGCGTGATCTTCGCCTGGCCGGACTGCCCTTCCTTCTTGAGCATCTCCAACCGGGGGATGACGACCGTAAGCAACTGCAGAATGATGCTCGCCGTGATGTAGGGCATGATGGTGCATGGGCGGAACGCCAAGCGGCTGGCCAAGCTGCTTGCAAGGGCGGAGGCGCAAAAGGGCAAGCT
>JALRCA010000120.1 GCA_023257515.1 Aeromicrobium sp. | reverse complement strand
GCCGGCGGTGGCCGCCGAGCTCGCCAAGTGGGTGCGGTGAGGGACCGCTTCTGGGAACTGCCGCTGGACCGCCTTGACCGGGCCGAGTGGGAGGCGCTGTGCGACGGGTGCGGGCAATGCTGCCTGCACAAGGTCGAGGCCACCCGAGTCGAGCAGCGCACCGACTTCGACAAGCTGGTCATCGACGTCGAGACCAAGCCCTCGATCCGTCCCCGCGACGCGCTCGCCTCGGCCGGCAAGACCCTCGTCGAGCTGTTCGGCCTGGCCCGCGAGCTCAACGTCGAGGCCGAGGGCATCGACATCGGCCCCTCGCCCGTCGACGAGCAGCTCGCCGCCGACCTGGCCCTGCCGATCGAGGACCTGAACTTCACGGTCCGCTCGTACAACTGCCTCAAGCGCGAGGGCATCCACACCGTGGGTGAGCTCATCACGCGCTCGGAGCAGGACCTGCTCGACATCCGCAACTTCGGCTCCAAGTCGATCGACGAGGTCAAGGCGAAGCTCGCGGAGATGGGTCTCGCGCTCAAGGACAGCCCGGCCGGGTTCGATCCTGCCGCGGCCATCGAGGCGTACGAGGACGACAGCAGCTTCGCCGAGGACGAGCAGTACTGAGCCCGTAGCGGCCCACGGAACCAACCGGAGAGAGAACCATGCCCACGCCCACCAAGGGAGCCCGCCTCGGCGGCAGCCCGTCGCACCAGCGTCTGATCCTCGCCAACCTGGCGACGGCGCTGTTCGAGCACGGACGCATTACGACGACCGAGGCCAAGGCCCGCCGTCTGCGCCCCTACGCCGAGCAGCTCATCACCAAGGCGAAGACCGACACGGTCGCGAACCGTCGTCAGGTCGTCAAGGTCATCCGTGACAAGGACGTCCTGCACACCCTGTTCGCCGAGATCGGCCCCGCCATGTCGACCCGCCCGGGCGGCTACACGCGTATCACCAAGATCGGCCCCCGCAAGGGTGACAACGCGCCGATGGCCGTGATCGAGATCGTGGAGTCCAAGGAGTTCGCCGCCCGCACCAGCACCCCGAAGGCCGCCGCCCCGGCGCCGGTCGAGGAGCCCGTCGAGGACAGCCCCGTCGAGGACAGCACTGTCGAGGATGGCGCGGTCGAGGAGACCGACGTCGTGCCCGGCACGCCGGCCGACGACGCCGAGGCCGAGCCCGCCACGACCGACGAGGTCGAGGAGGCCGCCGAGGCCGTCGCCGAGGCGACCCCGGAGGCCGCCGAGGAGGAGTCCTCCGAGCAGAAGTGACGCTCCGGACACGTTCCGCACAGAAGGCCCCGCCGTCGAGAGACGGCGGGGCCTTCTGGCGTCCGGGAGGTGACGGGTCTACGGTCGCGCGCTGCGCAGAACCCGGAAGCCCTGGGAGGACGCGACCCGCTCGGTCGGCCAGCCCTGCTCGCCGAGCCAGCGCTGCAGCGAGTCGGCGCCCAGGTTCTTGCCGGCCACGAGCCGCGCCTCGCCGTCCGGGGTGAGCCGGGGGAGCCAGGTGAGCAGCAGCTCGTGCAGCGCCGCCTTGCCGATGCGGATCGGGGGGTTCGACCAGATCGCGTCGAAGCGCACCTCGGGTGGGACGTCGTCGGGCGCTGCGACGTGCACCGTCACGCCGAGGCGGTCGGCGTTGAGCGCGGTCAGCTCGCGGGCCCGCTCGTTGACGTCGACGGCCCAGACCGTGGCGTCCGGAGCGGCGGTGGCGAGCAGGCACGCGATCGGTCCCCAGCCGCAGCCGAGGTCGAGCAGCGTCGGGCTGCCCGTCGGCGGCTCGCCGTGCTCGAGCAGGACCCGCGTGGCGTGGTCGAGGTGATCGGCGGAGAACACGCCGGCAGCCGTGCTGAACGTCAGGTCGCGGTCCCACGCGCGGACCCGCACCTCGCGGCGGCGCTCGTCCGCGGTCGGGGAGTCGTCGAAGTAGTGGCCGGGCACCCGCCCATCCTGCCGGAGCGCTGCGCGTGGCCGGGCAGCGGTCAGCAGTGCTGGAAGACGTAGCCGCGCTCGCCGCGGGGCAGCACGTCGCGGTCGCGCAGCATGATGGGGTGCGTGCCCGCCCGGGCCGAGCACGCGGCCCGGAAGGCGGACCGGCCGTTGTCGGTGTACTCGATCTCGATCACGCGGCGCGGGTAGAGCCGCAGGTAGGACCCGCACTCGCGGTAGACCTGGCACTCCTCGGCCACGGCGAAGTCGAACCCGATGCGGCGGCCGTCGATCTCGGGCGTGTTCTTCTGACCGATCGCGAGCCCGTGCCGGTGCGCGCTGCGCACCATGAGTCGGGCCATCGCCTCGGCCCTGCCGCGGGTCAGGAGCTTCCGGGATCGGGTGAACGAGTCGAGGTTGTCGGCCTCGATCGCGCGGTAGCCGTCCTTCGCGCAGCGGGCGAACCACGCGGACAGGACCTTCTCGACGGCCTGACGTCGCCACGCGCCGCGTAGGTCGAGTAGCACCTCGTCGGGCCAGCCCGGGTCGCGGACGACGCGACCCCGGGCATCGCGCAGGAGCAGCTTCGGGTGGTGCTTCCGCCACCAGCCGAGGCTGCCGGGCTGTGTCTGGAACGCGTTGACGTAGCAGATGGAATACCGGTCCGGGTCGGGCTTCTCGGTCCGGTCGCGCACGACCACGGTGACGTCGTCGCCCGGCTCGTAGGCGCCGCCGAGCTGGTAGTCGACCACGGCGTCCGTCGGCAGCGGCTGGACGGCCGGGTGAGTGCTGCGCGTGCCGGCGGTCGCGCCGCACGACGAGACGAGCACCAGGGCCAGGGCGAGCAGCAGGCGCCTCATGCGGTCCGCACGATCTCGTCCCACGTCGTCATGGGCTCATCCTCGCACCCGGGCGGCGCACGCCACCGGTCGTTCAGTCGACGGCGGGCTCGTCGCGGCGCCGACGCGAGACCGCCACGCGGTCGGCGAGGGCGTCGTCCGACGGGTAGACGACCTCCTCCAGCACGAGGCCGTGCGCCGGCATGACCGTGACCCGGGGGTCGCGCTCGCGCCCAGCCAGCACCTCGGCGGCCCACTCCGGCGGATGGCGGTGCTCGCCGACGGCGACGAGCGCCCCCATGAGGGCGCGCACCATGGAGTGGCAGAACGCGTCGGCCCGCACCGTCGTGGTGAGCAGGGCCCCGTCTCGCACCGTCGAGAGCTCGAGCAGGGTGCGGATCGTGGTGGCGCCCTCGCGGCGGCGGCAGAAGGCCGCGAAGTCGTGCTCGCCCAGGAGGACCGCGCCGGCCGCGACCATGGCCGACTCGTCGAGCGGCCGGGGCCACGCCACGCAGTACCCCCGCGCAAGCGGGTCGAGGGCCGCAGCGTCGTCGACGATCCTGTAGGCGTAGCGACGCTCGACGGCGGCGAACCGGGCGTCGAACCCGGCGGGAGCAGGGGCGACACGGCGCACGGCGACGTCGTCGGGCAGGATGCGTCGCAGTCGGCGACCGAGCGTCTCGGGGTCGATGTCGTCGGAGAGGTCGACGTGGACGACCTGGCCGCGCGCGTGGACGCCGGCGTCCGTGCGCCCGGCGCACGTCACGACCGCGGGGTCCCCCAGACGCAGGACGGTCGTGATCGCCTCCTCCAGCACCCCCTGGACGGTCCGCAGCCCCGGCTGCGTCGCCCAGCCGCGGAACTGTGCACCGTCGTAGGAGAGGTCGATCCGCACACGCACGTCGTCACGGTACTGCCCGGTGGCGGACCGGCCGGGTGGGCACCGTCGCACCGACCACGGTTCTCCGTACGAGGTGCCCGTCGCGACCCGGGCCTCGTGACCGGAAACCGTGGTCCGTGCGCTGGTTCCCTGGCGAGCCTGGGAATCAGCACCCCGGCGCAGCCGGACGGACGGGAGGGTGTCACCGGGGCGCCACCGGGCGTCCACCTGGACGGCCTAGCGTCGCGCCGTGCTCCGTGGACCCCGAGGTCGAACGATCGTGGCCGTGGTGACGATGTCCGTGCTCACCGCGTGCAGCGCGGCGGCGTCCGGCCCCGACGACGCGCCGACGCCCGTGCACGTCGTCCTGACGCCGACGACCGACCCCGCCCGCAGCGTGACGCTGACGTGGCGCTCCAGCGCGCCCGCCGCCGAGCAGCGGGTCGTCGTCCGCGACGACGCCGGCGCGACGGCCACCGCCCGGGCCACGGGCAAGGGGACGGCGCACCGTCGCTACGCGGGGACCGACGTACCGGCCTGGACCGCGACCGTGCGGGACCTGCGTCCTGGCACGCGCTACACGTACCGCGCCGGACCGAGCGGCCACACGGTCCGGGGCGAGCTCCGCACCGCACGCACCGGTCTCGACCGGCCCTGGTCCTTCCTGGAGCTCGGCGACACCCAGGTCGACAACGACGGCGTGCCCGCGCGGATCGTGCGACAGGCCATGGCTGCGGAGCCGCAGGCGCGACTGCTGCTGCACGCGGGCGACGTCGTCGACGACCCGAACGACGGGGAGCAGTGGGACGAGCTGTTCGGCGCGCTGGCCCCGGCCCGCGCCCTGCCGCTGCTGGCGTCGATCGGCAACCACGAGCAGTGCAAGCTCATGTCGTGCGAGTCCGGCGGCGCCGAGGCCTTCACCGATGCCTTCACCTTCCCGGGCAACGGCGTCGCGGGGCAGCGGCCCACGTGGTTCCGCACCGACTACCAGGGCGTGCGCTTCATCGTCCTCGACACGTTCGGCGGTGACCTGGACGCGCAGGCACGATTCCTCGAGGAGTCGCTGACGGGGGATCGGCCGCGTTGGACGGTCGTGCTGATGCACCAGGGGCCGTTCGCGTCGCGTGAGGACCGCAGCAGCACCGACGTGTTCTACGACCTGTGGCCGATCATGAGACGCCATGACGTCGACCTGGTCCTGACCGGGCACGACCACTCCTACGACCGGGGCTACCAGGGAGACCCGGACGGACCGGTCGTGCTGACCTCGAACTCGGGGCCCAAGGAGTACCCGCCCTCGGACGTCGACTGGAGGCGCCGTGGGGCGACCCGGGTCGTGTGGGCCAAGCACGTCTCGACGTACCAGGTCGTGGACGTGAGCCGTGAGCGCCTGCGCGTCCGTGCCGTGGTGGGACACGTGGGGGAGCGCGCCGTGCCGGCCCGCGTGCGGGTGGGCGACGTCCTGGACAGCCTGACGATCACCCGCTCCGGGAACGACAAGACCGTCAGCCAGGGGCGGGGAGCCACCGGCTGACGGTCGGGTCGATCAGGCCCAGCTGATCAGGCCCAGCTGATCAGGCCCAGCGCTCGGCGGCGGGCGTGAAGTCCAGCTCGCGGGCGCCGGTGAAGATCTGCTTGGGTCGTGCGATCTTCTGCTCCGGGTCGTCGACCATCTCGAGCCACTGCGCGAGTCAGCCGGCCGTGCGCGGGATCGCGAACAGCACGGTGAACATCTCCGGCGGGAAGCCGAGGGCGCGCAGGGTGATGCCCGAGTAGAAGTCGACGTTCGGGTAGAGCTTGCGGTCGACGAAGTACGGGTCGCTGAGCGCAGCTTCCTCGAGCTTCAGGGCGATGTCGAGCAGCGGGTTCTTGCCGGTCACCTCGAACACGTCGTACGCGGTCTTCTTGATGATCTTGGCCCGCGGGTCGTAGTTCTTGTAGACGCGGTGGCCGAACCCCATGAGACGACCTGAACCGTTCTTCACCTCCTCGATGAAGGCGGGGACGTTCTCGATGGTGCCGATGTCGGCGAGCATCCGCACGACCGCCTCGTTCGCGCCGCCGTGGAGCGGACCGTAGAGCGCGGAGGCTGCCGCGGCAGTGGCGGTGTAGGGGTCGCTGTTGGCAGAGCTGACGACGCGCATCGCGGTGGTCCCGCAGTTCTGCTCGTGGTCGGCGTGGAGGATGAACAGGA
>JALRCA010000186.1 GCA_023257515.1 Aeromicrobium sp. | reverse complement strand
GCCGCGACGCCGACGGCATCGTCGCCGCGCTGGCCGCCGGCGAGCTCGCCGGTCTCGTGGTCGCCGGCGTGGACCCCGACGACACCGCCGACCCCGCACGGACCCGCGCCGCGCTGGCCGCGGCCTCCTTCGTGGTGGCCTTCGACCTGCGTCGTACCGAGGTCACCGACGCTGCCGACGTGGTCTTCCCGGTCGCGCCGACCACCGACAAGTCCGGCACCTTCGTGAACTGGGAGGGCCGGGCCCGCTCCTGGGAGGCCGCCCTGCGCAACCCGGCCTCGCTGCCGGAGCTGCGGGCCCTCGCCGGCATCGCCGACGAGCTCGGCGCGCCACTCGGCTTCCGCACGGTCGAGGAGGTGCGCACGGAGCTGGGCCAGCTCGGTCCCTGGGACGGCCCCCGCGTCGACTTGGGGGTTTCCACCGACGAGTTGGCAGTTTCCGGTCGCGAAAACCCCAACTCGACGGTGGAAAACCCCAACTCGCGGGTGGAAAACCCCCAGTCGACGGTGCGGTTGGCCACGTGGAAGCAGCTGCTCGACAACGGCTCGCTGCAGGACGGCGACAAGTACCTCAAGTCCACCGCGCGGACCCCGGTCGCGCTGGTCCCCCGGGCGTCGTACGACGCGCACGGGCCCACCGTCACCCTCACCGGTGACCGCGGGTCGGTGACGCTGCCCGCGGAGATCGGCGACGACCTGGTCGACGGCGTGGTGTGGGTGCCGGCCAACTCGGTCGGCAACGGCGTGCTCGCCGACCTGGCCTCGCCGGGCAGCACGGTCACGATCAGCGGGGCGGAAGGGGTGCACGGATGAACACCACACTCAGCGCGTTCGGCAACGACGTCTGGTGGATCGTCCTGGTCAAGACGCTCCTGGTCTTCGTGATCCTGGTGCTGCTGACGCTCTTCAACATCTGGTGGGAGCGCCGGGTCGTGGCCCGGATGCAGCACCGCATCGGCCCCAACGTGCACGGTCCCTTCGGCCTGCTGCAGAGCCTCGCCGACGGCGTGAAGCTCGCGCTCAAGGAGGACATCGTCGTCAAGGCGGCCGACAAGGTCGTCTACGTCGCGGCGCCGATCCTCGCCACGATCCCCGCGTTCCTGGCGTGGGCGGTCATCCCGTTCGGGCCGGAGGTGAAGATCCCGTTCACCGACACCGTGACGCCCCTGCAGCTGACCGATCTTCCGGTCGCGGTCCTCTACATCCTCGCCGTCACGTCGATCGGCGTGTACGGCATCGTGCTCGCCGGCTGGTCGTCCGGCTCGACCTACGCGCTGCTCGGCGGCCTGCGCTCGAGCGCCCAGATGATCTCGTACGAGGTCGCGATGGGTCTCTCGCTCGTCTCGGTCTTCATGTACGCCGGCTCGATGTCGACGAGCGAGATCGTCTCGGCGCAGACCGATTTGTGGTACTTCGTGCCGCTGTTCCCGTCGTTCGTCATCTACGTGATCGCGATGGTCGGCGAGACGAACCGCGCCCCGTTCGACCTGCCGGAGGCCGAGGGCGAGCTCGTCGGCGGGTTCCACACCGAGTACTCCTCGCTCAAGTTCGCGCTGTTCTTCCTGGCCGAGTACGTCAACATGGTCACCGTCTCGGCGCTCGCCACGACGATGTTCCTCGGCGGCTGGCGCGCGCCGTTCGGCCTCGGTCAGCTCAACGACGGCTACCTCAACGAGGGCTACTGGCCGGTCCTGTGGTTCCTCGGCAAGACGCTGTTCTTCATCTTCATCTTCATCTGGCTGCGCGGCACGCTGCCCCGCATGCGCTACGACCAGTTCATGAGCTTCGGCTGGAAGATCCTCATCCCGGTCTCGCTCGCCTGGATCGTCGCGGTGGCGGTCATCCGCAAGCTGCGCTCGGAGGACCTGCTCGACCGTGACCTGCTCGTGTGGGTCGCGGTCGCGGCCGGTGCCCTGCTGCTCGTGTCGTTCCTGATCCCGGAGAAGAAGCAGCCCGAGCCCGTCCCGCCCGGCGACACCGACACCGAGCCGACCGCCGGCGGGTATCCGGTCCCGCCGATGCCCGAGGGCCCGACGACCAACCAGCGCCCGATGAGAGCACACGGGGCCGCCACGAAGGGGGCACGACGATGAGCACGGTCCGCGAGACGCTCTGGGACCCGATCGCCGGATTCGGCGTGACGTTCCGGACGATGTTCAAGAAGACGGTCACCGAGCAGTACCCGTTCGAGAAGAAGCCGACGGCCCCGCGCTTCCACGGCCGGCACCAGCTGAACCGCTGGCCCGACGGCCTCGAGAAGTGCGTGGGCTGCGAGCTGTGCGCGTGGGCGTGCCCGGCCGACGCGATCTACGTCGAGGGTGCGTCGAACGGCACCGCCGAGGACGGCTTCAGGAGAACGGGCGCTTCTTCGAGCAGCATCAAAGGCAATACGAGGGGGTACAAAAGTGCAGATAGC
>JALRCA010000172.1 GCA_023257515.1 Aeromicrobium sp. | reverse complement strand
CGAAGCGGCGGTTGATGTCCTCGCCGGGGATGATGACGAGCGTCAGGGCGGCGACGACGCACGCCCCGATGACGTTCGTCAGGACGAGCGAGACGGTCAGCAGCAGCTGGATGCGTACGCGCAGCCGCCGCGGGCCCTGGTCCGTGGGCCCGAGCAGCCACGACCCGAAGGCCGACGAGTGCTGCATGGAGATCCTCCGTGGTCGGGGTCCGTGCCGGTCGGGGCGCACGTGGTGGTGGTGCGAACGGTAGCGGCTCCCCCGCGACGGTGCGCGTGTTCGGCGACCCGGCTAGCGTCGGTGACATGAGCGAGGAGCGTTACTGGGCGAACGACGTGCCCGAGACCCACCAGCCCTACGTCGCGGCCGCGGACCGCTACCAGCACCTGGAGTACCGCAGGGTCGGCCGGAGCGGGTTGCTGCTGCCGCCGATCTCGCTGGGCCTCTGGTACAACTTCGGCGACGACCGGCCCTTCGACGGCCAGCGCAAGGTCCTGCGGCACGCGTTCGACCGTGGCATCACCCACTTCGACCTCGCCAACAACTACGGTCCTCCGTACGGCTCGGCCGAGGAGAACTTCGGGCGGATGATGCGCACGGACTTCAAGCCGTACCGCCACGAGATGGTGATCTCGAGCAAGGCCGGCTGGGACATGTGGCCCGGTCCCTACGGCAAGCTCGGGTCGCGCAAGTACGTGCTCGCGAGTCTGGAGGAGTCGCTGCGCCGTCTCAGCCTCGACCACGTCGACATCTTCTACTCCCACCGTGCCGACCCGGGCACGCCCGTCGAGGAGACGATCGGCGCGCTCGACACCGCGGTGCGCCAGGGCAAGGCGACGTACGTCGGCATCTCGTCGTACTCGCCCGAGCTGACCGCGCAGGCGGCCGGCATCGCGCGCGAGCTCGGCACCCCGCTCGTCATCCACCAGCCGTCGTACTCGGTGCTGAACCGATGGATCGAGGAAGGCGGGGGTGCCGGGCCGGGGGCGGCCGGTGGGCAGAGTCTCACGACCGTGCTCGACGAGCACGGCCTGGGCTCGATCGGGTTCACGCCCCTCGCGCAGGGGCTGCTGACGGGCAAGTACCTCGAGGGCAAGCCGGCCGAGCGGTCCGGCGCGCGGCCGTCGTTCGACGACTCCGTGCTCACCGATGACAACGTCGAGCGCCTGCGCGGGCTCAACGCGATCGCTGAGGAGCGCGGGCAGAGCCTGGCGCAGCTCGCGATCTCGTGGGTGCTCCGGCCGGGCGGCGTCACGTCGGCGCTCATCGGCGCCTCGTCGACGGAGCAGCTCGACGAGAACCTCGCCGCGGCCGACCAGACCGAGTTCAGCGACGAGCACCTCGCAAGGATCGACGAGCTCGCGGGCACGACCGAGGGCGTCGACCTCTGGAAGGTCTCGACCGACGTCTGATCAGCGTGTCTCGCCGTCGGGGACCCACCGCAGCAGGTCGCCCGGCTGACACTCGAGCACCTCGCACAGCGCGTCGAGGGTCGTGAAGCGCACGGCCTTGGCTCGACCGTTCTTGAGGACGGCCAGGTTGGCCGGGGTGATGCCCACGCGTTCGGCGAGGGTGCCCACCGACATCTTGCGACGCGCGAGCATGACGTCGACGTCGACGACGATCGCCATCAGACGACCTGGTCCAGCTCGGCCTGCAGGTGCTGCGCGGTCGCGTCGAGCCGCACGGCCTGGGCGAGCAGCGCCCGCAGGACGAGCACGACCAGCGCGACCCCGGCCACGACGAGCGCTGCCCCGCACACGAGTGCGACCACCCCGGGCGCGACCTCGTCGCCGGGGGCGGTCCGGTTGGCGGCGGCGGCCACGACCGCCAGCGAGAGCACGAGGACCGACAGTGCCGCGAGGGAGCCGATGACGCGGTCGACGTGGCGGAACGCGCCGAGCGAGAACACCGTGCCGCGGCGGGCCATCGTCACGAGCCGCCACACACTCACCCCCGCGACCTCGAGCGCGAGCACGGCCAGGAGCACGATCACGACGAGGCAGACCCGGATCCACGGGCGCGCGGCGTCGAGGTCCGCCCACAGCAGGGGCACCAGCACGGCCTGGACGGCGACGGCCCCAGTGAGCGCGACGACGAGGACCACGCGCAGGGCGAGGACGGTGAGATGGCCCATGACGACTCCTGGTGTCGACGATCGATCGGTATCTATCGAATAACGATATCACCAGGTCGAATTCAGCGGCTCGCGGACGGTCAGGCGCCGGTCACCAGCACGACCTTGCCCGCGCCGTGCCGTGCACTCTGCGCCGTCCCGGCCTGCTCGAGCGGGTACGTCGCCGCCACGAGGGGTCGTAGTCGTCCGTCGCGGACGAGCTCGGTCAGGCCGAGCATCCCCACCTGGTCGGCCTCGACGAACAGCGCCGCTGCGCGACACCCTGCCTCGGACGTCGCGGGAGCGAGCTCGGCCAGCTGCTGCGGCAGCGTGATCACCGCGATGCCGCCGGGTCGTAGGCACGCGAGGTGACGCGTTGCGCTCTCCGCCCCGAGCACGTCGAGCACGACGTCGACGTCGCGGACGGTCTCGGCGGCGTCCGCCGTCCGGTAGTCGAGCACCTCGTCGGCCCCGAGGCGTCGGACGAGCGCAGCATCCTCGGCGGAGGCGACGGCGACGACGTGCGCGCCTCGTGCGTGGGCGATCTGCACGGCCAGGTGGCCGACACCGCCGGCCGCGCCCGTGACCAGCAGGCGCGTCCCGTGCCGGACGTCCGCGGTGTCGACGAGGGCCTGCCAGGCGGTCAGGCCCGCGAGGGGCAGGGCACCCGCCTCGACGTGCGTCAGCGCGGCGGGCTTGCGGACGAGGGCTCGTGCCGGTGCCACGACGTGGTCGGCGTAGGCGCCGAGGCCGAAGGGGAAGGGCAGCATGCCGACGACCTCGTCCCCGGGGGCCCACAGCGTGACTCCGGGCCCGACGGCCGCGACCACGCCGGAGACGTCGTAGCCACAGCCGAACGGCGCCCCGCGGCCGAACGCGCCCCCGGCCCGGTTCATCGAGTCGACGGGGTTGACCCCTGCTGCGTGGACGCGCACGAGCACCTCGCCGATCGACGGCCGAGGCACCTCGACCTCACGCACGTGGAGGACGTCGGGTCCCCCGGGGACGTCGTGCTGGACGACGCGACTGGTGGTGGTCATCCGTCCTCCTCAGAACATGCCGTGGTCGTTGCGGGACTGCGGGGGTACGGGCTGGATCGTGTCCCAGTGCTCGACGATGCGCCCGTCCTCGAGGCGCCAGAAGTCCATGGCGGCGACGGTCGCGTGCGAGTACTCGAACCGGCTGTGGGTCGCCACGAGGTCACCCTCGGCGACGACGCGCACGAGTTCCGCGGTGAAGTCGGGCTCGCGGTCGCTCAGGGCCCCGAAGAACTCGATGAGTCCTCGAGACCCGTCGACGGCCTGGGGATTGTGCTGCACGTACTGCGCGCCGAGATACTCCTCGGCGGCGCCCTCGGGGTCCTTGTCCTGGAACACCTGGGTCCAGAAGGCCCTCACGACGTCCTTGTTGTCCATGTCGTCTCCTTAAGTGACTATGCTCATAAATGAGCGTAGTCACTTTCGGAGGGTTCCGCCACTTGGGACCGGCGAGGAGATGAGTAGGGTCGGCGAGGAGCCCGAGCCGCGGAGGAGGTCGACGTGGGACCACCGGTGGGTCGTCGCGAGCGGAGCAAGCAGGAGAAGCTGGAACGCATCACCGAGGTGGCGCGCGCCCTCTTCGCCGAACGCGACGCCGACGACATCACGACGCGCGAGGTCGCCGAGCGGGCCGACGTCGCGACCGGGACCCTGTTCCTCTACGCCCGGACCAAGGGCGAGCTGCTGCTGCTCGCGCACAACGCGGCGTACGAGCACGCGCTCGGGCAGGGCATGGCGGCAGCGGACGAGGCGGGCGAGGTGGTCGAGGGGGTCATGGCCGTCCTCGCCCCCGTCGTGGCCTGCAACCGCTCCCACCTGGGGAACGGGCGCACCTACCTGCGCGAGATTGTCTTCGGCGACCCGCGGGAGCCCCACCACGCTGCGGCCATCGACCTCAGTCGTCGCACCGAGCAGGCGGTCGCCGACGTGGTGGAGCGTCTCGGCGGTCGCTCGAGCGACGAGGCGGCGACCCTCGCGCGGGTCGTCAGCTCGGTGCTGCTCCTCGCGATGGGGTCCCCGCTCGCGCTCACGCAGACCGAGGACGAGGTGCTGGCCGAGATCAGGCGTCAGGTCACGGCTGTCGTGACCGAGTGATTTGGCCTGGGACGGCAGGCCCCCGTAGACTCGCCGGGTTCACTCTCCTGTCACGGATGGTCCGTGACCGCTTCAGACCGAAGGAGGGCGCAGTCTTCATGCGTCAGTACGAATTGATGGTCATCCTCGACCCGGACATCGACGAGCGCCAGGTCGCTCCGAGCCTCCAGCCGTTCCTCAACGTCGTCACCACCGACGGCGGAACCGTCGACAACGTCGACGTCTGGGGCAAGCGCCGCCTCGCCTACGAGATCAACAAGAAGTCCGAGGGCATCTACGCCGTCGTCGAGCTCACCGCCGAGCCCGCCACGGTCAAGGAGCTCGACCGCCAGCTCGGCCTCAACGAGGCCGTGGTGCGCACCAAGGTCACGCGTCCCGCCTGATCCGACTGCTTGTCGGTACAAGGACCCACCTTGTGGACGAGGCCTCGGCCCTGTCAGCGCGGTGCGGTTCACTGGCAT
The DNA here is from genome assembly GCA_023257515.1 of Aeromicrobium sp. Lineage (GTDB taxonomy): Bacteria > Actinomycetota > Actinomycetes > Propionibacteriales > Nocardioidaceae > Aeromicrobium. The sequence goes on along the minus strand of JALRCA010000172.1, from coordinate 922 downwards.
CAGACCACCCGCCCGATCACTGCCCGAAAGGCACACCATGGCCGGCGAGACCAACATCACCGTCATCGGCAACCTGACCGACGACCCGGAGCTCAAGTTCACGCCCTCCGGTGCCGCGGTCGCCAACTTCACCGTCGCCTCGACGCCTCGCACGTTCGATCGTCAGACGAACGAGTGGAAGGACGGTGACCCGTTGTTCTTCCGCTGCGCCGCGTGGCGCCAGATGGCCGAGAACGTCGCGGAGTCCCTGCAGAAGGGCACGCGCGTGATCGTCCAGGGCTCGCTCAGGATCCGCAACTACGAGCGCCAGGACGGCTCGCGGGGCACGAGCGTCGAGATCAACGTCGACGAGATCGGTCCCTCGCTCCGCTTCGCGACCGCCAAGTCCCAGCGCGCCCAGCGCTCGGGCGGCGGCGACTTCGGCGGCGGCAACAGTGGCGGCGGGTTCGGCGGCGGCCAGGGCGGCGGCAACGGTGGGGGCGGCAACGCCAACCCGTGGTCGACCCAGCCCTCCGGCGGCCAGTCGAGCAACGATGCCTGGGGCGGCGGCGGTGGCGGATCCACCGACGAGCCCCCCTTCTGATCACCCTTTTCCACCCAGGAGCAACCACGATGGCCAAGCCCGTTGTCCGGAAGCCGAAGAAGAAGAGCAACCCGCTCTCGGCCGCCGGAGTCACCACGATCGACTACAAGGACACCGCGCTGCTGCGCAAGTTCATCTCGGACCGCGGCAAGATCCGCGCGCGCCGCGTCACCGGTGTCAGCGTCCAGGAGCAGCGTCAGATCGCCGCTGTGGTCACCAACGTGGTCAATGTGCTGCCGCATGCGCAGTCGGGCCGCGTCAGGATCCTCGCGGTTGCGAGCCCGCAGCGACTGAAGTCTCTTCCCGATGTGCCCACGATGGCCGAGGCGGGATTCCCGG
>JALRCA010000148.1 GCA_023257515.1 Aeromicrobium sp. | reverse complement strand
ACCGCGACGTCGTCGAGGACGAGGTCCTGGCCCAGGTGGACGCCACGACGCTCGCGCCCGGATGGGCCTCGCTCGTCGTGCGCCCCCCGGACGCGCGTGTCAGGGTCCTGGTCGCGCTCGAGCGCGCGACGGTGCGGGGGTTCGTCCTCGTCTCCCCCAGCGACGACCCCGATGCCGATCCCGTCTCCGACGCCCTGGTGGCCGAGCTCGTGGTCGCCGAGGGCCACCGTGGCCAGGGTCACGGGTCGCGGCTGCTGCACGCCGCGATCGACACCATGCGTTCGGACGGCTTCACGACCGCCCACTGGTGGCTGGACACCACGGACGACGCCCTCCGGTCGTTCGTCACGAGCAGCGGCTGGGCGGCCGACGGTGCCCATCGCGAGCTCGAGTCCGAGGTCGGCGGCCGACTGCGTCAGGTGCGTCTCCACACCGACCTGGCCGCCGGTCCGACCGATGCGTGAGGGCCACCCGTCCGGTGGCGTCGTCGGCCAGTCCCTCGGGGTGGGCGTCGCCACGGGCGCGTACGGGATCTCCTTCGGAGCCCTCGCCACCACGTCCGGCCTGACGGTCCTCCAGGCGTGCGCGCTGTCGCTGCTCGTGTTCACCGGTGCCACCCAGTTCGCGTTCCTGGGCGTCGTCGCGTCAGGCGGCAACCCGATCACGGGAGCCGCCGCCGCGGTCCTGCTCGGCAGCCGCAACCTGTTCTACGGACTCAGTCTCGTCGAGCGCCTGCGCGTCACCGGCTGGCGGCGCCTGCTGACGGCCCACCTCGTGATCGACGAGTCCACCGCCATCGCCGTCGCCCACGAGGGCGACGAAGCGCGGCGGGCTTCTACTGGACCGGGATCTCCATCTTCGTGCTCTGGAACCTGACCACGGCGATCGGTGCGCTCGCCGGGACAGCGATCGGCGACCCACGCGACCTCGGGCTCGACGCCGCCGTGGGCGCCGCGTTCCTCGGCCTGCTCTGGCCACGGCTCACCACCTGGCACGCCCGGGGCGTCGCCCTGCTCGCGGTGGCGGTCGCGCTCGGCCTCGTGCCGCTCACCCCCGCGGGGGTGCCGATCATCCTCGGCGGTGCCGTGGCCGTCGTGGCCGGGGCGCTCGTGCGCCCTCGTGAGGCGACGTGAGTCCCGACCCGCAGGTCGTGTGGATCGGCATCGCGATCATGGTCGTCGCCTGCTACGCCCTCAAGCTCGCCGGACTGTCGGTGCCCGAGCAGGCCCTGGACCATCCCGTGGTGCGGCGCGTGACCGATCTGATCCCGGTTGCCCTGCTCGGGGCCCTGATCGCGGTGCAGGTCGTGGCCGACGGCCCTCGGCTCGTGCTGGACGCGCGGCTGGCGGGCCTGGGCGTCGCGGCGGTCTTGCTCGCACTGCGCGTCCCCTTCCTGCCGGTCGTCGTCGCGGCCGCCGCCACGGCCGCCGTGCTGCGACTTCTCACGTGAGCCTCAGCACCTTCTTGGGCTGCGTCCATAGCCTCCAGGCGACCTGACAGACCGCACCGGGGAGGCCAGCGATGGTTCCGCACGCCGGGCAGCGCCCCTCGATCGCCGATGCGCTCACCGTCGCGGCGGCCACAGCCGCACGCCACCGGGTCGGCCGGGGCGACGTGCTGCCGGTGCCGCGACCGCAGACCCTGCTCACCCTCTTCCTGGCCGGCACCGTGCTGGCGATCAGCCCGATCGGGCAGCAGCTCGACCTGATGTTCCACCTGCGCCCGGTGCGCGCGTCGGACGAACCGCTGTACACGGTGCTCGCGGAGGTCCTCGACCGCGTCGCGAGCCAGCTCGTCGCCGGTGTCGCCCTGGGTGTCGTGGCGCTGTGGCTCGCCTGCCGACGACGAACCCTCGTGCCGCTGCTCGTGGCCGGACTCGCCGAGTGCCTGTTCCTGCTGACGGGCGTGTTCAAGGTCGTGCTCGCCAAGAACGCCACGCGAGTCGGCGAGCCGCTGTGGTGGGACATGGGCTTCCTGGAGCACGGCGAGTACTCCATGGCGTTCCCCAGCGGTCATGCAACCGAGAGCGTCCTGCTGGTCGGCGCACTCGTCGTCCTCCTGCGCACGCAGCTCCCGGGCTGGACCCCGCGAGCCGATCGTCATGCGCTCGCGACGTGGGCCGCATTGGTCGCGCAGACGTCGCTCGTGAGCTGGCTGCTGGGACGTCACTGGGTCAGCGACCTCGCGGCCGGGATCGTGTTCGGCGCGTTCTGTCTCGCCCTGCTCGTGCGCGTCGTGGAGAGCGGCTACCTGCACGCTGCCGACGAGGCCGTGCGTCGAGCTGCCGTCACAGGACTGCGTCGAGCCCGACGTGCACTCCTCGGAGCCCTCCCACCGACGCCAGGGCCGTGACGACGCCCGGCATGAACGACTCACGATCGTGGGAGTCGTGGCGCAGCACGAACGTCTCGCCGAGGCCTCCGAGGACGACCTCCTGGCTCGCGACGTAGCCCCGTGCCCGGAGCGCGTGGACCGGGATGCCCGAGACCGAGGCGCCCCGTGCACCGTCGGGGTCGTCGGTCGTGGCGTCCGGGAGCGGCGCCGACCCGGCCTCGGCCCGCGCACGCGCGATGAGCTCGGCCGTGCGGACGGCGGTGCCGGACGGCGCGTCGACCTTGTCGGGGTGGTGCATCTCGACCACCTCGACGGACTCGAAGTAGGGGGCGGCTTCGGCGGCGAAGCGCATCATGAGCACGGCGCCGATCGAGAAGTTCGGCACCACCAGCACGCCGACGCCGTCCTGGCGGTCGACGACCTCCTGCACGGCCGCGACCCGCGTCTCGTCGAAGCCGGAGGTCCCGACGACGACGTCGATGCCGCGTTCGACGCACCACAGCACCTGGTCGAGGGCCACGTCGGGCGTCGTGAAGACCAGGACGACCTCTGCGTGAGCGTCGGTCAGCAGGTCGAGCGCATCGCCCTGGTCGACCTGCGCCACCACCTCGAGCCCGTCCGCGGCCTGGATCGCTCGCACGGAGGTCCCGCCCATGCGGCCCCTGGCCCCCAGCACTCCCACACGCGTCGTCATGGCGACGAGCCTAGTCAGCCGCCTTCCGGCCCGGCACGTCCCACCTCCCCTTCCGCCTCCCCCACCCGCTGAGCGGGTGGGGGGCCGGCGACGGGAGACGGAAGACACGGGGGCCCCGACCGCCAGGCGGTCGGGGCCCCCGTGGGGTGCCGGCGATCAGGCGTCGGCGGGAGCGGGCTCCTCGGCCGGGGCCTCGGCCTCGTCGCTCTTGTCCACGACGGGGACCAGCGAGAGCTTGCCGCGATCGCCGATCTCGGCGATCTCGACCTGGATCTTCTGTCCGACGCTCACGACGTCCTCGACGTTGTTGACGCGCTGGCCGCCGTTGAGGTCGCGCAGCTTGCTGATGTGCAGCAGGCCGTCCTTGCCCGGGAGCAGCGAGACGAACGCACCGAAGTCGACCGTCTTGACGACGGTGCCGAGGTAGCGCTCGCCGACCTCGGGCATCGTCGGGTTGGCGATCGCGTTGATGGCGTCGCGCGCCGCGTCGGCCGCGTCGCCGTTGTCGGCGCCCACGTAGACGGTGCCGTCGTCGTCGATCGAGATCTTCGCGCCGGTGTCGTCCTGCAACTGGTTGATGACCTTGCCCTTGGGGCCGATGACCTCGCCGATCTTGTCGACAGGGATCTTGATCGTGATGATCCGCGGCGCGTAGGGGCTCATCTCGTCCGGCTCGTCGATGGCCTCGGCCATGACGTCGAGGATCGTGAACCGGGCGTCGCGGGCCTGCGTCAGGGCGCCCGCCAGCACGTCGGCCGGGATGCCGTCGAGCTTGGTGTCGAGCTGCAGGGCCGTGACGAACTCACGCGTGCCGGCGACCTTGAAGTCCATGTCGCCGTAGGCGTCCTCGGCACCGAGGATGTCG
>JALRCA010000134.1 GCA_023257515.1 Aeromicrobium sp. | reverse complement strand
GACAGCAACATCGACGTCATCGGGTTCCTCGGCCAGCAGGCCGGCAACGCCATCGGCTACGCCGTCAACGACAAGCTCACGCTTGGCACCGCGACTGTGGAGCCAAACGGCATCGCCACGGCGGCTGCCGCTGGCGTCACGGGTGGCACCGCCACCGCCACCATGGGGACCGGCGGCTTCACCGCCGACAACCTCATTGACCTGGTCTACTCCCTTGACGGTGCGGCTCGCCGCCTCCCCGGCTTCGGAATCATGGCCAACGGCTCAAGCATCGGCGCCATGCGCAAGCTGAAGACCTCCAACGGTGAGTACGTCTTCGTGCCGAGCATCCAGCCGGGAACGCCCGACTCCATCCTGGGCTACCCGCTCATTGAGAACCCGGCACTCGCCTCGGTTGGCTCGGGCGCTCGCTCGGTGCTGGCCGGTCACTTCCCGTCGTACTACGTCCGCACCGTGGGCGGCATCGACGTGGCCCGCTCGGATGACTTCGCCTTCAACACGGGCCAGGTCACGCTCCGCTTCCAGATCCGCGTCGACGGCAACCTGCCGCAGACGTCGCACGTCAAGCGGTTCACCGGCGGCACCGCCTAGTCACTAGGCACCTAGACGTGGATGGCCCCGCCTTTGCGCAGGGGGGCGGGGCCATCCACACCCCCTGCGCACACCTAGGAGAAACGGTGGCCCATGCCACGAAAGAAAAGCGAACCGGCAATCCTGCACGTTTCGGGAATCCCGCTCGACGTGCCGCCGCCCGAGGCCGCGATGCCGAACCCGCCGGCGATGACGGAGATGAACGAGCGGTTCATCGCCTTGCACATGATGTAGCTGAGGTACGCACCCGAGGAGCCGACCAGCGCGCCGGTGACGATCAGCAGGTCGTTGTTGAGCAGGAAGCCCGCGGCCGCCGCGGCCCAGCCCGAGTAGCTGTTGAGCATCGACACGACGACCGGCATGTCGCCGCCACCGATCGAGGCAACGAGGTGCCAGCCGAGCGCGAGCGCCACGATCGTGACCAGGATCAGCAGCCACAGCGCCGGGCTGATGACGAACCAGACGGTCAGGATGACGAACAGTGCGAGCGCGCCCAGGTTGAGCAGGTTCTTGCCCGGCAGCACGAGCGGCGCCGAGTTGATCTTGGCCGACAGCTTGAGGTTCGCCACGATCGAGCCGGTGAACGTGACCGCGCCGATGAAGACGCCGATGAACACCTCGGCGTTGTGGATGTCCTCGAGCGACTGCAGCGGGAACTCGGGGTGCTCCAGGTAGCCGTTCCAGCCGACGAGCACGGCGGCCAGACCGACGAAGCTGTGCAGCAGCGCGATGAGCTCGGGCATGCCGGTCATCTCGACGATGCGTGCCCGCCACAGACCGATGGCCGCACCGATCAGGACGGCGACGACGAGGAGCACGATGCCGAGGGCCGAGGCGTCCTCGACGGCCAGGATGATCGTCGCGACGAGCGCGATCGTCATGCCGCTGATGCCGTAGACGACGCCACTGCGGGCGGTCTCGTGCTTGCTGAGCCCGGCCAGGCTCAGGATGAACAGGAGCGCCGCGACGATGTAGGCCGCGGTGGCGATGCTTTGAGCAGTCACGGATCAGCCCTTCGAGAACATCGCGAGCATGCGACGGGTCACGGCGAAACCGCCGAAGATGTTGATGCTGGCGAGCAGGATCGCGATGGCTGCGAGCAGCTGCACCCCGACCGAGGCGTCCGCACCACCGATCTGCACGAGCGCGCCGACGACGATGATGCCGGAGATCGCATTGGTGACCGACATGAGCGGCGTGTGCAGCGCGTGGTGCACCTTGCCGATCACGTAGTAGCCGATGACGATCGCGAGCACGAGCACGGTGAAGTGCTGCGGCAACGGCTGCGGGGCGAAGGCGTTCACGAGGAACAGCGCCAGGATGCCGACGCCGATGAGCGCGTACTTGCCGCGCTGGGTCAGCTCCTGCTTCGTCGACTGCGCCGCGTCCTCGACGGCGGCCATCGTGGCGGTCGGCGGCGACGCCGCCGGCGCGGCCGAGACCTCGACGGGCGGCGGCGGCCACAGCGTGTCCCCGTCCTGGACGATGGTCATGCCGCGCTGGACGACGTCGGTCAGGTCGAGCGTCAGGACGCCGTCCTTCTCCGGCGTCGTCAGCTTGAGCAGGTTGACGATGTTCGTGCCGAACAGCTGCGAGGCCTGGGTGGGAAGGCGGCTGGCCAGGTCGGTGTAGCCGAGGATCGTGACGCCGTTGTCGGTGACGACCTTCTGGCCGGCGACCGAGCCCTCGACGTTGCCGCCCATGCCCGCGGCCATGTCGACGATGACGGAGCCGGGCTTCATGCCGGCGACGTCGGCGGCCGTGATGAGGACGGGGGCCTTGCGGCCCGGGATGAGCGCCGTCGTGATGATGATGTCGACGTCGGCGGCCTGCTCGGTGTAGATCTCGGCGGCCCGGCGGTCATAGGCCTCGCTCGTGGCCTTGGCGTAGCCGTCGGTCGACTGCTCGGTCTCGACGTCGACGGCGAGGTACTCGCCACCGAGCGACTTGACCTGGTCGGCGACCTCGGCCCGGGGGTCGGTGGCGCGCACGATCGCCCCGAGGCTGCTGGCGGCACCGATCGCGGCGAGCCCGGCGACACCGACGCCGGCGACGAGCACCTTGGCCGGAGGGACCTTGCCGGCGGCGGTGATCTGGCCGGTGAAGAAGCGGCCGAACTCGTGCGCGGCCTCGACGACGGCGCGATAGCCGGCGATGTTGGCCATCGAGGACAGGACGTCGAGCGACTGGGCGCGCGAGATCCGCGGCACGGCGTCCATCGCCAGCACCGTGATGGGCCGGGCCGAGAGCTTCTCGACGAGGTCCGGGTTGTGGGCCGGCGCGACGAGGCTCACGAGGGTGGCGCCCTCGCGCAGGAAGCCGATCTCGGCCTCGCTCGGCGCGTTGACCTTGAGGACGACGTCGGCGCCCCACGCGGTCACCCGGTCGACGATCTCGGCACCGGCCTCGGCGAAGGCCTCGTCGGAGAACGCGGACAGCTCGCCCGCCCCCGCCTCGACGACGACCTCGTACCCGAGCTTCTCGATCTGCACGACGGTCGCGGGAGTGGCAGCGACCCGGGTCTCCCCGGGGCTCGACTCGGCGACGACTCCGATCTTCACCCGGCGCACACTATCCGAGCGTCTCCGGGCCGACCACCCGATGAGATGCGAGTCTCAGATCTCGGCGTTATCCGACTGGTGCGTGCGAGGTGCGCGGCGCTCGCTCAGGCCTTGCTCGGCTGGTCGACCGACAACGAGCTGCACTGACTCAGCCCGCTCCGCAGCGCGGAGGCCTCGGCGCTGTCGATCCTGAGGCTCCAGCGCCACTTCACCGCGATCCACTCCTTGACGTACTCGCACCTGTAGGAGGTGTCCGGTGGCAGCCACGAGTCCGGGTCCTGGTCGCTCTTGGAGCGGTTGGACGACGCCGAGACCGCGATGAGGCTCTTGGCGTAGCCGAGATCGTTCGCGTAGGCCTCGCGCCGGGTCGCCGACCAGTCCCACGCTCCGGAGATCCACGCCTCCTTGAGCGGCACCATGTGGTCGATGTCCAGGCCGCCTGCACTGGTGAAGGAAGCAGCGTCGTAGAGCGACGTCCACCGGCCGCTCGTGATCGTGCAGGTGCCGGTGTGCCCCGTCGCGATGCTCGACTCCTGCTTCAGCACCTCGGCCCGGGTGTCGCACCCGTCGCCGTCCGCGTCGACCCAGTGCTTGAAGTCGTCGCGGTCGTAGGTGGTGGTGTGCGACTCGGCGCTGGTGGTCAGGTCGTCGAGCAGCGACTGCGCCGACACGGCCGCACTGGCCGGCGGGGCCACGAGGACCGTGGCGACCACGAGTGCTCCGACCAGGCCCGCGAGCACGCGGGCAGGACGTCGTGACATGAGATCTCCCCCGAGACGGATGGTCCAGACCCCGTGACCGTAGGCACGCCACACCCCCGGGGGGAACCCCTGGCGGCCGGAGTTCACCCACCCGACACACGGGCCGCCGGCCCGGCCGCTGATTCCCATGCTCGCCGGGTATCCAGCGCACGGTGCCCGGTTCTCCGCACGGTGCACGGGTTGCAACACTCGCCTCGCGACAAGAAACCGTGCACCGTCCGACTCGCCATTTTTCCTGGAATCGCAGTTCGCACGACGTGTCGGAGCATGCGGCAAGGCTGGGTCGTCCACCGACCGAGAGGGACCCCATGTGCCTGATGTGCCGCAACCCCGAGATGACCCAGGCCGACTACGACGCGTCCATGCGCGAGATCGTCGACGAGACGGGCTGGGCCATCCAGCTCGTCGAACGCGATCGTCGACATGCCGCGTTCGCCTACACGATCGGCCTCGAGGAGATCGGCCATCCCGAGCTCCTCGTGACCGGCCTGCCCCAGCGCGCCGCGGGTGAGCTGCTGAACACCGTGGCCCATGGCGTGGCCCACCACGGGGAGCGACCCGTGCCCGGTGAACGCCGCCGGGTCAAGGATCGCTGGCTCGAGATCGTCGAGGTCGACGTCCCGTCCGCCCACCTGCTCACGGCCGTCCGCCTCGTCGGACCCGACGTGCGAGCCCTCCAGCTCGTCTACACCGACGACCGCAGCCGCTGGCCGTGGCACGTCGGGTTCCGCGGCCGACAGCCCGTTCTCGGCTCACCGGTGGAGCTCGGTCAATGAGCGAGCGGGTCAGCCCCAGAAGACCTCGGTGGGGTCGTCGTCCAGCACCGCCAGCAGCTCCTCGAGCGGCCGACCCGAAGGCAGCTCGTCGAACAGCTCCGGACGCGACTCCACGTCGAAGCAGTAGAGCGTCCACGTCGCCGTGGTCGCGTCGCGGCGCAGCAGCGCCGCTGGCACCCGCAGCCACTCACCATCCGTCGCGAACCGCGAAGCCTCGACGATCCTCACGTCGTCGCCGTCGACCTCCAGCTCGACCCGGGAGACGTCGGCGTGCTCGGCGTGCGTCCACCGCTCGCACCGCTCGGCGATCGCGGCGAGCTCGTCCGCGGATGCGCTCATAGGGACTCCTTCGTCGAACGGCGAAGCCGTCCCGAGGGGCCGATGTCGGCGCCCGCCCTCGGTGACGACGCAGCCCTGCCCCTCAGTAGTACCAGGGGAACTCTGACCAGTCCGGCTCGCGCTTCTCGAGGAACTGGTCGCGCCCCTCCTGCGCCTCGTCGGTCATGTAGGCCAGGCGTGTCGTCTCGCCCATGAGGACCTGCTGGCCGACGAGTCCGTCGTCGATCATGTTGAAGGAGTACTTGAGCATGCGCTGCGCGGTCGGGCTCTTGCCGTTGACGAGGCGGCCCCACTCGAGCGCGGTCGTCTCGAGCTCGGCGTGCGGGACGGCGCGGTTGACGGTGCCCATGCGGACACCGTCCTCGGCGCTGTACTCCTGCGCCAGGAAGAAGATCTCGCGGGCGAACTTCTGGCCGACCTGGCGGGCCAGGTAGGCCGAGCCGTAGCCGCCGTCGAAGCTGTGGCAGGGCAGGTTGGTCAGGCCGGCGGCTTTGGCCTGGCGGATGGGGTCCTCAACCCGGGCGTGCTGGCGGTGTTACCCGTCCCGGTGAGTCCGGAGACTGATGTGCCC
>JALRCA010000083.1 GCA_023257515.1 Aeromicrobium sp. | reverse complement strand
GGAGACACCGTCGTAGTCGATGTCCTTGCCGTCCTCGAGCAGCTTCTTGCAGTCGGCGAAGGTCGTGCACTTCTCGCCGCCCTTGGTGATGTCGACGATCTCCTTGGCGATGGCCTCGCCCGAGTCGTTCTTGGCCTTGATGGCGGCCAGGGCCGACACCACGGTCGCGTCGTAGGACTCACCGGCGTACGCGTAGTCGCGCAGCTTCGGGTTGACCGTCGCGAGGCGCGCCTTGAAGTCCTTGGTGGCCTCGGCGCCCGGGATCGTGCCCTTGGTGCCCTTGAGGGCGCCGTCGGGCAGCTTGCCGGAGTAGTCGGCGGTGTTGCCGTCCACGAAGTACGTGGGGATCTTCGACGGGCCGGCACCGGCCTTGATGAGCTTCGGGATGATCTGCGTGGTCTCCTCGAAGGCGACGAGCACGACGGCGTCGGGCTTGGCGTCGGCGACCTTCGAGATCTGCGTGTCGCTCGGGCCGTCCTTCTCGCTGTACAGCTCGTCGACGGCGACCGTCGAACCCTGCTCCTTGAGGTTCTTGCTGATCTCCTTGGCCAGGGTCTCGCCGTAGGCGTCCTGACGGGCGAGGATCGCCACGTTCTGACGCTTGTCCTTGACCAGCAGGTTCGCCATGACGGCGCCCTGCAGGATGTCCGACGGGGCGGTACGGAAGTACAGGTCCGGCTTGCCGTACTTGCCCGAGTCGAAGTCGGTCGAGGTGTTGGCGGGCGAGAACTGCACGACGCCCTGGCCGAGGATCTTGTCGATCACGGTCAGCGAGACGCCCGAGGACGCCGCGCCGATGATCACGTCGGACTTGGCCTTGAGCAGCTTGTCGGTCTCGGCCGGAGCGATGCCCGAGTCGGTGTCACCGGAGTCGGCCTTGACGCCCTTGACGTCCTTGCCGAGCACGCCACCCGCGGCGTTGATGTCCTTGATGGCGAGGTCGACGCCCGCGAACTCCGGCGGGCCGAGGTAGGCGAGGCTGCCGGTCTGCGGAAGGAGCGAGCCGACGGTCAGGGTGCCGTCACCCTTGGCGACCTTGTCGCTCTCGTCCTTCTTGTCCGAGTCGCCACTGCCGCCGCACGCGGCCAGCAGGAGCGCGCCGGCCGCGGCCACCGCGGCCAGACGCATCGTCTGGGTACTGCGCTTCATCGATCCTCCGGGGTTGGGTCGGACGGCCATAGAGGCCGAAACAGTGCCTTGAACCTAGACCGCGAAGGGCGCACGGCGCGGGCATCGACGCATATTGGCCACCGGCTTAGCCAAGTTGTAACCGAGGCGGGGGTGCCGGGCCACGGGCGGCCGGGACAAGCGCCGGGGTGCCGGGCCACGGGCGGCCGGGACAGCGCGGGGGTGCCGGGCCACGGGCGGCCGGGACAAGCGCGGGGGTGCCGTGCACAGCTAGCCGATCTCGGGGCCGGACTCGATGACGCGGTCGGCCACGGCGCGCATCGGGATCCGCAGGTCCATCGCGGTGCGCTGGATCCAGCTGAACGCGTCCGGCTCGCTGAGACCGAGGCGCTCCTGCAGGACCGACTTCGCCCGCTCCACGACCTTGCGCGTGGCGAGCCGCTCGGTCAGGTCGTCGACCTCGGAGGCGAGCGCGGACGTCTCGGCGTAGCGGCTGACGGCCATCTCGATCGCCGGCACGAGCTCCTCACCCGTGAACGGCTTGACGAGGTAGGCCATGGCCCCGGCGTCCCGCGCCCGCTCGACCAGGTCACGCTGGCTGAAGGCGGTGAGCATGACGACGGGAGCGATGCGCTCGGCCGCGATCTCGGAGGCGGCACTGATGCCGTCGCGACGGGGCATCTTGACGTCCATCACGACCAGGTCCGGACGCAGCTCGCGGGCCAGCTCGACGGCCTGCTCCCCGTCACCGGCCTCGCCGACGACCTCGTAGCCCTGCTCGCGCAGCATCTCGACGAGGTCGAGGCGGATGATTGCCTCGTCCTCGGCCACGAGGACGCGACGGACGGCGGGGTGCGGGGAGCTCGCTGCGGACGTCACGTGAGAAGGTTATCCGGCACGATTCCCAGCCGGGTTGGCGGAATGGTAGACGCGACGGTCTCAAAAACCGTTGTCCGCGAGGGCGTGCGGGTTCGAGTCCCGCACCCGGCACTCAGACGTCGTCGTAGGCGGGGACGACGCGGTTGATGGCGTCGCCCATGCGGTGGATGCGCAGCGCGTTGGTCGAGCCGGGGATGCCGGGCGGGGCGCCGGCGACGATGACGACCTCGTCGCCGTGCGAGCACCGCGCGACCTCGAGCAGCCGCTTGTCGACCTGCAGCACCATCTCGTCGGTGTGCTTGACCTCGGGCACCAGGAACGTCTCGACGCCCCAGGTGAGCGCGAGCTGGTTGCGTGTCATCGGGTCGGGCGTGAACGCGATGACCGGGATGTGCGAGCGGTAGCGCGACATGCGGCGGGCGGACCCGCCGATCGTCGTGAACGCGACGACGTAGCGTGCGTCGATCGCCTCGGCCACCTGCGAGGCACCGCGGCAGATGATGCCGGTGCGGGTCTTCGCCTGCCAGGTGTAGGCGGCCATGCGAGGCAGGCCGTGGTCCTCGGTGGACTCGATGATGCGCGCCATCGTGCGCACCGTCTGGATCGGGTACTCCCCCACGCTGGTCTCGCCGGACAGCATCACCGCGTCGGCGCCGTCGAGCACCGCGTTGGCGACGTCGGACGCCTCCGCGCGGGTCGGGCGCGGGGCCGAGATCATCGACTCGAGCATCTGGGTGGCGACGATCACCGGCTTGGCGTTCTCCCGGGCGATCTCGATGGCGCGCTTCTGTACCAGCGGGACTTCCTCGAGAGGCAA
>JALRCA010000064.1 GCA_023257515.1 Aeromicrobium sp. | reverse complement strand
CGAGGGCCTCCGCCACGGGATCGTCGAGCCCCACGCTGACGACGTGGCCGAACTGCGGGTCGTCCAGCAGGCGGATCCGCACGCCGAGGTGCCCGTCCGCGGTGGCGACCGGCATGGCCAGCACCTCGGCGACCGCCGCGGACGCGTCGTCGACGACCACGCGGTCCTCGCCGGCCAGCTTGTTGAGCAGGCTCGACTTGCCCACGTTGGGCTTGCCCACGATCGCGACGCGACGCGGCCCGCCCTCGACCGGGTCCTCGTCCGCGGGGGCGTCGGGCAGCGCGTCGAGCACGGCGTCGAGCAGGTCGCCGCTGCCCCGTCCGTGCAGGGCCGAGACCGAGTACGGCTCGCCCAGCCCCAGGTTCCACAGTCCGGCGGCCTCGGCCTCGCCGCGCTGGTCGTCGACCTTGTTGGCGGCGAGCACCACTGGCTTGCCGGCCGCGCGCAGGATGCGCACGACGGCCTCGTCCGCGTCCGTGATGCCGACGGTCGCATCGACCACGAACAGCACGGCGTCCGCCGCCTGCACGGCGACCTCGGCCTGGGCCGCGATGCGCTCGGCGAGTCCGCGGGCATCGGGGTCCCAGCCGCCGGTGTCGACGACGGTGAACGCCTTGCCGTTCCAGATCGCCTCGTACGGCACGCGGTCGCGCGTGACACCGGGAACGTCCTCGACGACGGCCTCGCGGCGACCGATCATGCGGTTGACCAGCGTCGACTTGCCGACGTTCGGGCGGCCGATGACCGCGAGGACGGGCAGCCGCGAGCTCTGGCTCGTGGGGTGGCTAGACAACGATCGATCCTTCTGGGAGTGGGCCCGGCAGCTCACGACCCGTCGTCCGCTTGGCGTCCTCGAGATGGGAGCGCAGGCGGTCGCGGATCCGGGCGGTCACGTCGGCGACGTCGCGCGTGGTGCGCGGCCAGGGCCGGACCTCGAAGCGTACCGGGGCGCCGTAGACCACGTCGAGTCGCGAGCCCTTGACCGGCCGGGACTCCGAGTCCGCCCCCGGGTCGCGGGTCCCGAAGATCGCCACCGGCACGACGGGCGCCCCGCTGACCATGGCGAGCCACGCGACGCCGCTGCGGACCTCGTGCAGCTCCCCGTCGCCGCGGCGCCCCTCCGGGTAGACGACGACCGCCTGTCCGCACGCCAGTGCGTCGGCCGAGCGGCGCAGGGCTCCGGCGTCGGGACGGTCGCGATGGACCGGGATCTGCCCGGCGAACCGCAGCAGCCGTCCCGTGCGCCCCTCGAAGGCCTCGCTCTTCACGAGGGCGTGGGCGGGGCGCGGGGCGCACACGATCAGCAGCGGGCCGTCGAGCCAGCCGAGGTGGTTCGAGGCCAGGATGACCGGTCCCTGGGCGGGCACGTGGTGCGCGCCGGTCTCGTGCAGGTCCCACGACCGCCGGATGCGACGCCGGGCGAACGGACGCAGCAGCGTCAGGCCCGTCTCGGGCAGGCCCCTCGGCGCCGGCGTGCTCACGCAGGATCCCGCACGGCGTCCACGAGGGTGACGACCTGGTCGATCACCTGCTCGAGGGTCAGGTGGGTGCCGTCGATCAGCACCGATCCCTCGGCCTGCGTGAGGGGGGAGGCGGCCCGCGTGGAGTCGATCCGATCGCGACGCGCGAGTGACTCGAGCGTCGCGGCGGCGTCGGCGTCGCCGGTCTCGAGGGCGCGCCGCGCGGCGCGCGCCGCCGCGTCGGCCACGAGGTGGACCTTCACCGGGGCGTCGGGCGCGACGACCGATCCGATGTCACGGCCCTCGACCACGATGCCGTCGGCGGCCTCGACGTACCGACGTTGCAGCGTCACGAGCAGCTCCCGCACCCTGGGCACCGCGGAGACGGGACTCACGTGGTCGGTCACCCGCCGGCTGCGGATCGGCCCGGACACGTCGACGCCGTCGGCGACGATGGTCGGGGCCTGCGGGTCGGTGCCCGACTCGATCACGACGTGCTCGGCGTCCCGGGCGATCGCGGCCGGGTCGTCCAGGTCGGTGCCGCGCTCGAGCAGCGCCCAGGTCATGGCCCGGTACATGGCCCCGGTGTCGAGGTAGGCCAGTCCGAGCCGCGTCGCGACGCCGCGCGCCGTGCTCGACTTGCCCGACCCGGACGGGCCGTCGACCGCCACCACCAACGGGGTGCTCACCACCGGACCTCCTGCTTCGTCGTTCATCGGTACGCCGACCACCCGCGCTGCACGAGGTGCTCCACCAGACGGTCGACGTCCTCGGCGACCACGGCGATCTCGACGAGGCCCACCGGACGCCCGAGCTCGTGCTCGATCCGCAGGTCCTCGACGTTCACGCCCGATTCTCCCGTATGGGCGAACAGCTGCGACAGCGCACCCGGTGTGTCGGGGATCTGCACGTAGACCGCGTCCGACTCCGTCGGTGTGCCACCGTGCTTGCCCGGGATGAGCCGCGTGCCGGAGCGGCCGGCGCCCAGGACGTCCGCGAGGACGTCGGTGTCGACGCCCCCGGGCTCGAGCGCGTCGATGACGCGGTCGAGATCGGTGCGCACCGCTGCGAGCAGGTCGCGGACGCGTCCGGCGTTGCTGCCGAGGATGTCGAGCCAGAGACCGGCCTCGCTGCCCGCGACCCGTGTGACGTCGCGCAGGCCCGGTCCCGACAGGGCCAGGTGTCCGCTCGGTGCCCCCGCCAGTCGCGCGGCCGTGAGCACGGAGAGCAGGTGCGGCAGGTGGGACACGAGCGCGACGGCCTCGTCGTGATCCGGCGCGTCCATGCGGATCGGGACGGCCCCGAGCATCACCGCGATCTCCTCGACGAGACGGATCGCGGCACCGCTGGACAGCGCCGACGGCGTGATCGCCCACGGACGGCCGGCGAACAGCTGCGCCGACCCGGCGGACGGACCGGAGCGCTCGCTGCCGGCCATGGGGTGGGACCCGACGTAGCGTGCAGACTCCGGGTGCTCTGCCACGACCGCGACGATGCCGGCCTTGACCGAGGCGACGTCGGTGACGACGGCTCGCGGCCAGTGCTCGAGGGCCGCGACGACCGTCTCGGCGACCGCAGCGGGTGGCACCGCCACGACGACGGCGGCGGGCTCCGACGCCCGTCCCACGACTCCCGCACCGCGCGCCGCGGCGTCGGCCGCCGTCGACGGATCGGCGTCCTCGAGGTAGACCTCGATCCCCTGCTCGCGCAGGCCGAGCGCCACGGACGTGCCGATGAGACCGCAGCCGATCACCTGGGTGGGAGGGAGCGCGGTCATGCCTCCACGCTATCGAAGAGCGCTCCCGCCTCGTCACGGGAGAGCTCACGCAGCGCGCCCACGGCGAGGCCGCCCAGGTGCAACGGCCCGAACGCGGTGCGGGTCAGCTCCTCGACCGGGTGTCCGACGTGATCCATGAGGCGGCGGACGATGCGGTTGCGACCGATGTGGACGTCGAGCTCGACGAGCGAGCGACCCCGGGACCGGTCCTTGACGACGAACCGGTCGACCGCGGCGGGACCGTCCTCGAGGGTCACGCCCTCGCGCAGCCGGCGTCCGACCTTGTCGGCGACGTCGCCGCGCACGAGCGCGACGTAGGTCTTCGTGATCTCGAACGACGGGTGCGCCAGCCGGTGCGCCAGGTCACCGTCGTTGGTCAGCACGAGCAGGCCGGACGTGTCGGTGTCGAGCCGGCCGACGTGGAACAGTCGCTCCTCGCGGCCCGCGACGTAGGTCGACAGGTCGGGTCGGCCCTGCTCGTCGGCCATCGTCGACACCACGCCGCGCGGCTTGTTCAGCACCAGGTACGCCTTGCCCGACGCAGGTGGGAGCCGGCGACCGTCGACCCGGATGACGTCGCGCACGGGATCGACGCGGGCACCCATCTGCGTCACGACCTCGCCGTTGACCTCGACCCGGCCGTCGGCCATGAGCTCCTCGCAGCGGCGCCGGCTCGCCACGCCCGCCTGGGCCAGGACCTTCTGCAGCCTGATGCCGTCGTCACTCACTCCCGGTCCCCCGGGTCTCGCCGTCCTCGGCTGCACCGTCCTCGACTGCACCGTCCTCGGTCGGGGCCTCGGCGAGCTGCTCCGGCTCGTCGACCTCGTCGACCTCGGGCAGGAGAGGAGCGATCTCGGGCAGCTCGTCGAGCGACGACAGCCCCATCCGCTCCAGGAAGTAGGACGACGTGCCGTACAGGATCGCCCCGCTCTCGGCGTCGTTCCCCACCTCCTCGAGGAGCCCACGCGTCACGAGGGTGCGGACCACGCCGTCGACGTTGACCCCCCGGATCGCGGAGATCCGGGACCGGCTCACGGGCTGGCGATAGGCGACGACGGCCAGCGTCTCGAGCGCCGCCTGCGTGAGCCTGGCCTGCTGGCCGTCGAGCACGAACCGCTCCACCGCGGGCGCGTACGCCTCACGCGTGACGAAGCGCCAACCACCCGCGAGAGGACGCAGCTCGAAGCCGCGTCCCTGCTCGTCGTACTCGGCCGCCAGTGCCGCGAGCGCCTCCTCGACGTCGACGGGCGGGTGACCCACGGCCTGCGCGAGCGTCAGGTGATCCAGCGGCTGGTCGGCCACCATGAGGACGGCCTCGAGTGCGGGACGCAGGTCCAGCATCTCGAGCTCGAGCTCGTGGGGGCCACGGGGCAGGTTCTCGCTCATCGGTCCTCGGGGTCGGGTTCGGGGTCGGTCACGATGCGCACGGGCTCGACGTCAGGTCCACTCGCAACCTCGGCCGGGACGGACTCCGGCGTCGACGGACCGTCGAACTCGTCGCTGACGTCGATCTCGACGTCGTCCGTGCCGGTCCAGCGCAGGTGCAGGTCGCCGAGCGGCGTGGCCTGGTCGAACGCCACGACGCCCTCGCGGAACAGCTCGAGCAGCGCCAGGAACCGCGCCACGGTCGTCATCAGGTCGGCGTCGGAGCACAGCGACCTGAACGTCGTGCTGCGATCGCGCCGCAGCCGGTCCGCCACCAGGTGAGCCTGCTCGCGGACGCTGACCTGCGGCGCGTGCAGGTGGGCCAGCGAGAGCAGCGGGACCGGCTTGGGCTCGAGCGCCTTCGCGGCGAGCAGCGCGAGCTCCTGCGGCCCGACCGAGACGATCACCTCCGGGAGCAGCGCCGCGAAACGCGGCTCGAGCCCGACGGTGCGCGGGTAGCGGCGTCCCTCGGCGGCCATGCGCTCCGCGAGGTGAGCTGCAACCTGCTTGAAGGCGCGGTACTGCATGAGACGTGCGAAGAGCAGGTCACGCGCCTCGAGGAGTGCCAGGTCGTCCTCGTCCTCGACCTCGCCCTGCGGCAGCAGCCGTGCCGTCTTGAGGTCGAGCAGCGTCGAGGCCACCAGCAGGAACTGCGTC
The DNA here is from genome assembly GCA_023257515.1 of Aeromicrobium sp. Classification (GTDB taxonomy): domain Bacteria; phylum Actinomycetota; class Actinomycetes; order Propionibacteriales; family Nocardioidaceae; genus Aeromicrobium. The sequence goes on along the minus strand of JALRCA010000064.1, from coordinate 4,697 downwards.
GTCTGCTCCAGGTCGCCCTCGAGCTCCTTGATGTAGGAGATGAACTCGTTCGTCACGGTCGACAGGGCGACGGCGGTGATGTCGAGCTCGTGCTTGCCGATGAGCTGCAGGAGCAGGTCGAACGGACCCTCGAACACGTCGAGCGAGACCGAGAAGCCCGGCGGCCTCTCCCGCTCGGCGAGCCCGGGGGCCGGCTCGACGTCGGTCGGCGCGCCCATGTCAGGACACGTCGCGCAGGCGCTGGGCGACGTCGCTGTCGGCGCCGCGGTCCTCGAGGTCGTCGAGCGCCAGGGCCAGCGCGGCACGGACGAGCCGCCCGCGGTCGACGTTGCGGCCCAGCTCGGTCCGCAGCTCGAGCCGGGCGCGCTCGAGCGCCATGAGCTCGTCCGACGTCACGTAGACCGTGATCTTGGCGTCGTGCTTGACCCGTCCGCTGTCGCGGGCGGGTGAGCCCGTCGACTCCTCGGCGTCCTGCGTCGCGGGTCGAGACGACTTGGCGGTGGGACGGAACAGCTCGTCCGCCCCCGGCATGTTCACGCGTCGGGGCACCGGACCAGCACCTCCCTCGCCAGCTGGCGGTAGGAGTCGGCGCCTGGCGACGTCGGCGCGTACTCGGTGATGGGCTCGCCCGCCACGGTGGAGTCGGAGAACTTGACCGTGCGACGGATGACGGTGTGGAAGACCAGGTCGCCCCAGCCCTGCACGAGCGTCTGCAGGACCTCGCGGCCGTGCAGGGTGCGGCTGTCGTACATCGTGCCGAGCAGGCCGACGATCGTCAGGTCGAAGTTGGTACGGTCACGAACCTTCTCGATCGTCTCCTTCAGGAGCGCGACGCCACGCAGGGCGAAGTACTCGCACTCCAGCGGGATGATGACGCCGTCGGCAGCCGTGAGCGCATTGACCGTCAGCAGGCCGAGCGACGGCTGGCAGTCCACGAGCACGACGTCGTAGTGGTCGAGGACCGGGCGCAGCACACGCGCGAGCACCTGCTCGCGACCGACCTCGGTCACCAGTCGCATCTCGGCGGCGGACAGATCGATGTTGGCCGGTGCCAGGTCCAGGTTCTCGACGCCGGTGGGCCGGATGATGTCGTCGAGGCCGAGCTCGCGGTCCATGAGCACGTGGTAGATGCTCTGGTCCAGGTCGTGGGCGTTGACGCCGAGACCGACGGTCATGGAACCCTGGGGGTCGAAGTCCAGCAGCAGCACCTTGCGACCGGTCTCGGCCAGCGCGGCACCGAGGTTGATCGTGGTGGTCGTCTTGCCGACACCCCCCTTCTGGTTGCACATCGCGATGACCTGGGCTCGCCGTGAGTGGTCGCGCGGGGCGGGCTCGGGAAGGGTCGGGAGCGGGCGTCCGGTGGGTCCCAGCTCGTCGCTCATCGATGTCCTTCTCAGGTCGGTTCCAGGGTCGAGGTGCTGGTCACTCTACAACTCGGCCCGGGCTCAGCGGGCGGCGCGCGGGTGCGCCGTCGCGTACACCTCGCGGAGCTTCTCGATCGTCACGAGCGTGTAGATCTGCGTCGTCGTGACCGACGCGTGGCCGAGCAGCTCCTGCACGACCCTGACGTCGGCGCCGCCGTCCAGCAGGTGCGTCGCGAACGAGTGCCGCAGGGTGTGCGGCGACACCTCGGTGCCGATGCCGGCACGTCGGGCCGCCTTCGTGAGCACGGTCCAGGCGCTCTGTCGACTGAGTCGCCCGCCACGGGCGTTCAGGAACAGGGCCGGGGGCGATCCTGCGGCCGAGACCAGCTGCGGCCTCGCGACGCGTACGTAGTCCTCGACCGCGGCCAGGGCGTAGGAGCCGACCGGCACGATGCGGGTCTTGCCTCCCTTGCCGTGCAGCCTCGCCGACCCGGTCTCGACGTCCAGGTCGTCGACGTCGAGACCCACGGCCTCGGAGATGCGCGCGCCGGTGCCGTACAGCACCTCGAGCAGCGCCCGGTCCCGCTTCGCGAGGGTCGTGCCGGGCTCCCCCGCCGCCGCGAGGATCGACTCGACGTCCGAGAGGTCGAGCGCCTTGGGCAGCCGTGCGGCAGGACGCGGCGGCTTGACCGCGACGGACACGTCGACCGCCACGAGCCGTTCCCGCAGGCAGAACCGGTGGAACCCGCGCACCGCGACGACCGCACGGGCCGAGCTGGCGGGGCCGAGCGGCACGTGGTCGACGTCACCGGTGCGCAGGGCGGCGAGGAAGGCGAGGACGTCCGCCTCCGTGACGTCGGCGACGTCGTCCCGTCCGGTCGTGAGCAGGTGCTCGGTGTAGCGCCGCAGGTCCCGGCGGTAGCTGCCGAGGGTGTTCGCCGCCAGGCCGCGCTCGACCCCGAGGTGGCTCAGGTAGTCGGCCACGGCGCGCTCGAGCGGGGTGGTCACCGTCGCCGAGCACTCTCGGCCAGCAGACCCGCGACGGTCATGGCGTCGGCGATGCGCCCGGTCAACGCCGCCTCGAGCGCCGTCTCGAACGGCACCCACCACTGCTGCATGTCGGCTTCCTCGGCCTCGCGCTCGTGGGTCGGGAGGACGCTCAGACCTGTCGCGCGGTACACGGTCCAGCGCTCGCTCGAGTAGCCGGGTGTCGCCGCGAGGGTCAGCAGCGTCGACCAGTCCGCGGCCGCGAGATCGGCCTCCTCGCCGAGCTCACGGCGCGCCGCCTCGAGCGGTTCCTCGCCCTCGACGTCGAGCGTCCCGGCCGGGAGCTCGACCATCCGCTGACGTTGCGCGTGCCGATACTGCTCGACGAGCAGCACCCGATCCGCGTCGTCGAGCGCCAGCACCCCCACGGCGCCGTGGGGCCGCACCACCACGCGTCCGTGCTCGGAGCCGTCGGGCGCGACGATGACGTCCACACCGACGCTGAGGTAGGGACTCTCGTAGTGGCTCGTGCGCGACGCGACGCGCCACTCCTGGGCGCTGTCACCGACCTCCGCACCACCGAGGTCCCCCGGCAGCGAGGGGTGCGCAGTCACGCGAGCTCGCCGTCGCTCGTCTCGACGGGCAGCCGCGTCTCGCGCTGGCGCTTGACGGCCGCGGCGACCAGTCCGGCGAACAGGGGGTGCGGACGCGTCGGGCGCGACCGCAGCTCGGGGTGGGCCTGCGTCGCCACGTAGAACGGGTGCGTCTCCCGCGGCAGCTCGACGAACTCGACGAGGGTCCCGTCAGGACTCGTGCCGCTGAAGCGCAGGCCCGAGGCCTCGAGCTGCTCACGGTACGCGTTGTTGACCTCGTAGCGGTGGCGGTGACGCTCCTCGACCTTGTCGTCGGCGTAGAGCCCCGCCACTACGCTGCCGGGCGCGAGGGCCGCCGGGTAGAGGCCGAGGCGCATCGTTCCGCCCAGGTCTCCCGCACCCTCGACGAACGCCTCCTGCTCGGCCATCGTGGCGATCACGGGCGCGGCCGTGCCGGGATCGAACTCCGACGAGCTCGCGCCCTCGATGCCGGCCACCGCGCGAGCGTGCTCGATGACCATGCACTGGAGGCCGAGGCACAGGCCGAGCGTCGGGATGCCGCGCGTGCGCACGTACGTCAGGGCGCCGATCTTGCCCTCGATGCCGCGGATGCCGAAGCCGCCGGGCACGCAGATCGCGTCGACGTCGCTCAGGTGGCGCGCCGCGCCCGACTCGGTCGCGCACTCGTCGGAGGGCACCCACCGCAGGTTGACGCGCGCGTCCTGGGCGAAGCCACCGGCACGCAGTGCCTCCGCGACCGAGAGGTAGGCGTCGGGCAGGTCGACGTACTTGCCGACCAGCGCGATCGTCACCTCGTCCGACGGCTGGTGCACACGGCGCAGCAGCTCGTCCCACTCCGTCCAGTCGACGTCGCGGAACGGCAGGTCGAGACGACGCACGACGTAGGCGTCGAGGCCCTCGGAGTGCAGCACCTTGGGGATGTCGTAGATCGAGGGGGCGTCGCTCGCGGTCACCACGGCCTCGGTGTCGACGTCGCACATGAGCGAGATCTTGCGCTTGACGCCCTCGGGGATCTCGCGGTCCGACCGGCACACGATCGCATCGGGCTGGATGCCGATCGAGCGCAGCGCGGCCACCGAGTGCTGCGTGGGCTTGGTCTTGAGCTCGCCGGACGGACCGATGTACGGCACGAGCGAGACGTGCAGGAAGAACGCGTTGCCCCGCCCGATCTCGTGACGCACCTGGCGTGCGGACTCCAGGAAGGGCTGGGACTCGATGTCGCCGACCGTGCCGCCGATCTCGTGGATGACGACGTCGACGTCCGGACCGCCCATCGAGAGCATCCGGTCCTTGATCTCGTTCGTGATGTGCGGGATGACCTGCACGGTGTCACCGAGGTAGTCGCCGCGACGTTCCCGGGCGATGACCTCGGAGTAGACCTGTCCGGTCGTCACGTTGGCCCGACCCACGAGGTCCTCGTCGAGGAACCGCTCGTAGTGACCGATGTCGAGATCGGTCTCGGCGCCGTCGTCGGTGACGAACACCTCGCCGTGCTGGAACGGGTTCATGGTCCCGGGATCGACGTTGAGGTAGGGATCGAGCTTCTGCATCGACCGTCACCGCGACGGCTTCAACCAGCTGATCGACGGCGGCCGGATCGACATCCTCTTCGCCAATGAGGCGGAGATCATTATGCTGACCGGCGCGATCAGCTGCGAGCTCGCCATTGAGGCCGTTCGCGGCAAGGTCGAGACCCTGGTGGTGACCCGTAGCGAGCATGGCGCGGTGGCGA